>CALMXK010000025.1 GCA_937871165.1 uncultured Actinomycetes bacterium | reverse complement strand
GAGATTCGCCTTAGTCTCGTGGGCTCGGAGATGTGTATAAGAGACAGGTCGCAGCCGCCGACGCATCCGACGAGCGACGACGCCTCGCTGGTCGCCGTGCGACGAAGCGGAGGAATCGCCGGCCGCCAGGTGGAGGGGCGCATCTATCTGGACGGCGACGACCCGCGCGTCCCGGACGCGTTGGTGCTGGTGCAGCGCATCGACCTGGCCGCGGTGCGCTCCCGTGATCCGTATCCCGACGTGTTCGTCTACGAGTTCAACGTCTGCGGCCACGTCGCGGCCAACGTTGCCGAACCCGACCTGACCGAGCCGCTGCGCGAACTGGCCGACTTGGTGCTTCGCGGGGAGTAGGCGCCGCCCTCAGATTGCGCAGAGCACCCCGGGGCGAACCAAGGTGGGAGGGGCGGACAGCTCCCGGGTGATGATCATCTTGTTCACCCGGTGCCCCTGCAGCTGGATCGTTCGGGACCGCACATGGTGGGTGGCGGCGTCGATGTCCCAGGTGGTGGAGACCACTCTGCCCGCTCCCACAGACGGGACCGTCTCGATCAGATACCCATGGCCGCCACGGCGTGCGTCAACCATCCGCTCGGTCGGTGGGATCGGCGGTTGACCGATCCCGAAGTCACGGCTGATCTGGCGTCGGTCGCTCGTCGTCTTCGTCCAGCACGAATGGCCATCAACGGTCACTGTCACAAATGACGCGTTCACGAAGGTTCGAAGCACGCGTCCGTTCGCTGGGCGGATCGACTCGTCGGCCAACGCCGCGAGCAGACCGGTGCGCATCAGGGCACGACGTTTGACGACCGCTCGCAAGGGGCCGCCGGTCGCTCCGGTGGCGATTTCGGCCTCGTATCCCGCCACTGCGAAGTAGCTCGCATTGGCATCCACAAGAACGCGCGCGCCGTCCACGCGGTGCACATACCACCACACCGCCGACGCGGCGACCGCAATCACGCCGGCCCCCAGAACGACAATCCAGACGTGCGTCCGGTGACGCAGATTCCCAATGATCATGTGCAAACTATTGACGGTTCACGGCCATCCATCAACGGGCCTGTGATCTCCGGAACGGCGGTTCGCTGGTCGTCCCAGTCTGCGCCTGCATTTGGTGCTCGGCGGTGCCACCCGGCTCATTGCACCGGCGTACTTGACGGTCGTGCGGTCGTCGGGCGCACTGCGCCCCAGCCGGGATCACCACCGTCGCAGCACACTCCGGGTGGAGGGACGACCTGCGCGCGCACTTGCAGGATTTTCACAATTTGTGCACGCGCTTCACACGGCCGGGTGCCATCCTAGGCAAGTCGTAATTCCAAGGATGGAAGACCAATGAACAACAAACGTCGTCGCCGGATTGTCGGCGCACTCTGGGCGCTCGCCGCAGCATCAACGCTTGCGAGCTCCGCCGTGGCTTCTGCCGCGCAACCGAGCCAGTCTGAGAACCGCTGTGTTACGAGTGGCCTTGCTGCCGCTCAGACCTGCTACGTCCAAGACGCCTGGCGTACCAACTAAGCGGTGCCATGCGGGCGCAGCCCGCAGCTGAGTCACGATTTGCGATACTCGGCCGGTGGACGGGGTGCACATCCGCCGGGCGAAATCGGATGACGCCGACGCTGCGTCGACCATCATGGTCGACGCACGTCACGCGTCGGCGCCGGCGATCCCTCCCTCCGTGCACAGTGACGACGAGACTCGTGTCTGGTTTCGTCAGGTCGTTCTTGCCCAGTGCGATGTCTGGGTGGCGGATGAGGCTGGGCACATCCGTGGAGTGATGGTCCTGTCGGCTGGTTGGATCGAGCAGCTGTACCTCGCGCCGGGATGGACGGGCCGAGGAATCGGCGCTCGCTTGGTGCGCCACGCGCAGGATCTGGCGGTCGGCCCACTTGAGCTGTGGACGTTCGCATCGAACCTTGGTGCGGCACGTTTCTATGAACGTCATGGATTCGTCCAGGTGGACCGAACCGACGGCGACAACGAGGAAGGCGAGCCGGACATCCGCTACCGCTGGACGCCGCCACTGGAGGGTCGCGACAGTTAACCGTTCTGGTGTCAGACACCAAAACGGTTAACTGCATCACGCAGCCCTACGCGGGCTGGAGCGAGTTCCTCCCAGGACGATCACGGACGACGACCAGGACCAGCCGGGTGGCGGCATGCAACCGCGATGGGATGTTCAAGATGATCCGTTTTTCGTAGTTCATGACACGTTCGAGAGTCGTAAATCTGATGTGAAGCTGCTCAAGCGTGCTGCAGCACGTGACGATGCACGGCTAATGGATTTGGTGGATTCACGGATGTTGTGCGCCGTCGCTCAGGACGCTGAGTGCCGAAACGGCTGGGCGCGATGACCACGTTCCCACACGACGACACGATGGCGTTCGGCGAGTACCACGCCAACGACGAATCCGAGCGCGCAGAGCTTGCCCGACAGATCGCGGAGCTGGAATTTGCGATGACGTGGGCATGTGTGGATCACGCCACGACGCTTGAGCGCATGGAACGGATGGCACAGGCACGCCACTGGGACGACCTGGTGGCCCGTGCCCGACTTCTTCGCGCGCATCTGCACCGCCGCCTGGGCGACCTGCCCGAAGCCATCGAGATGGCGGGCGCCGTGCACTCATGGGCCGTCGACCACGGCCACGACCTGCTCGCCAGCCGCACGCACTGCGCGCTCTCCATGATCTTCAGTCATGTGGGCGACCAGGCGGGCAGCCTGGAACACGCCGTCCAAGCGCTCGCGCTCACCGGGCCGGACGCGCCTTCATGGGTGCGTGTGAACCACCTGTTGTGGATGGGTGTGTCAGTGGCGTCGAGCAAGGCGATCCACGACGCGCAGCGCTACTTCAACGAGGCTCTGGAGCTTGCCCTCCAAATCGACGACCTTGATCTTCGCATCAACGTCCTCAACAACATCGCCTACAGCATGTACGAGATCGGGGACCTGGCAAGTGCCACGCGCCACGCCGACCTGCTGCACGAGCTGATCGCAGAGCGCACCACCGAAGACTGCGCCTCGCACCTGGACACCATCGCGCGTATCGCCATGGAACACGGCGACCACGACCGTGTTGAGCAACTGCTCATCCCGGTGCTGCACACCGATGACATGGCCATGGCCGCCGAAGCCGACGCTGTGCCCGCATGCCTGTTGACACTCGCAGAAAGTCGCCGCAGGCGCGGGGACCTGTCGGATGCGCAACAGGCGCTGTCGCGCTGCCGCTACCTGGTGGACCGTCGAGGCTTGCTCGAGATCAGTGCCGAGGTGCGCCGTGAACAAGCCGCCCTGCACGCCGCCGGTGGGATGTACCGCGACGCCTACGCCGAGCTCGTTCGTGCCCTGGAGGAGAACGCGGCGCTGCAAGACGCCGCACGTGAGTTTCGTGCGCACGTGGCCCACGCCAACTTCGAGTTCGCTGAAACCCGCAAGTCCCGCGACCAGTTTCGCGACATGGCCTGGCGCGACCCGCTCACCGGTCTGCACAATCGCCGCCACATGGACGTGGAACTGCCGCGACAGGTCAGGGCCTGCGTGGCCGAGCGGATGCCGATCTCGGTCGCAATCCTCGACCTTGACCACTTCAAGCGCGTCAACGACACCATGTCGCACAAGGTCGGCGACGACGTCCTGTGTCAGGCCGCACAGGTGATGCTCGCGTGCGCGCCCGAGGGTGCCGGCGTCATTCGTCTGGGCGGTGAAGAGTTCGTGATCCTGATGCCGCGCGTGGACCATCCGACGGCTCTCGCACACTGCGACGTCATGCGCCGCGCGCTGGAACACCACTCGTGGACAGCATCCGGCGGCGACCTGACGGTGACCGCCAGCATCGGCGTGACCACCACCAACAGCGCACTTCCCACCTCTGCGCTGCTTTCAAATGCCGATCGCAACCTGTACGCCGCCAAACGCTCCGGACGCAACCGCGTGGTGGGCGACACCGACTGACCCGGAAGGGTCTCTCAGCTCCGCCGTCCCGGACTCGTTCGGCGCCTGCGGTGTCGGCTCAGTCCTCGCGCCGGCTGAACACGATGTGCGTGGCCGCCGCTGTGGGGACGTGCTCCGTGACCGCGTACCCGAGGGCCGGCAGGTCGAGCCCGTGGAACAGGTTCTCGCCGCGGCCGAGCAGCACCGGTGAGAAGGCCACATGCATCTCGTCGACGAGCCGTGCGTGAAGTGCCTGGCGGATGGTCTCGACTCCGCCGCCGATGCGAACGTCCTGATCGCCCGCCGCCTCGCGTGCCAACGCCAGAGCGGCGTCCAGGCCGTCGGTGACGAAGTGAAACGTGGTGTCCCCGGCCATGGCCAGTGGCGGGCGAGGGTGGTGGGTCAGCACGAACACCGGCACGTGGTAGGGCGGCTCGTCGCCCCACCATCCGCGCCAGGACTCGTCGGGCCAGGGCCCACGCACCGGCCCGAACATGTTGCGTCCCAGGATCCACGCGCCGACATTGCAAAAGCCGCGCTGCGCGAACCCGTCGTCCACGTCGGTGGTGCCTCCGTCGCTGCCGAACATCTGCCGGAAGGTGCGCGTCTCCATCGCCCATCCGTGCAGGCCTCCCGCGCCGATACCCATGGGTGCGTCCAGGGACTGCTCCGGCCCGGCGCCGAATCCGTCAAGCGAAACGGAGAACGATTCGATGCGAACTCGTGGCATGGCTGTGGCTCCGACTCGACGGGTGACGAACCGGGTCAGTCTAGTGCCGCGTGCCCGAATCGAGCTCGCGGGCAACGCGCTGGCGGGCGGCCTGGAATTCATGCCACCCGGCCATCGGGCGGATATCCAAATCGACGGTGTCGAACATGGTCCTGCTTCCCCCTCATCCTGATGTGCCGTGACGTGGGCACTTCGTTGTGAGTGGAACCATGCGTGGTGTGCGCGGGTGTGATGAGGCCACCTGGGTGGGGGATCATCACACCTTGCTCAGCTCACTCGCCGGCGGGGCTTAGACCTTGGACGGTCGACGGCTGCTTCGCGCCTCGACGTGTGGGCCAAGCGCACGGGCGAGCGCGGACAGATCCGGGGCGACGACGTCCCAGTGCCCCGTGGGTTCCAGATCCCTCACCTGGCGCGGACCGTGCTCGGTGGGGCGTGGGATGAACGCGGTTCGCAGCCCGCACCCGGACGCGGCGTGCAGGTCGCTGTTGTGCGCGGCCGCGAGCATCACCTCATGCGGGTGCAAGTCGAGTACGGCGACATTGCGCAGGTACGACGCCCTGGTCGGCTTGTACGCCATCGCAGTCTCGGCGCCGAGAACGTGGTCGAACGACAAGCCGCCGTGTTCGGTCAGGTCGTTCAACAGGCTGGTGTTGCCGTTACTGAGGGTGCCCACCTTCACATGGCGACGAAGCTCCGCCAGCCCTGTCACCACATCGGGCCACGGATCGAGACGATGCCAAGAGAGGGTCAGCGCATCGAGGTCCACGGACGCCACGTCGCGAATCTCATGTGCCGCAAACACCCGCTCGAGGCTCTCCCGGTGCAGCGTGTCCAACATCGTCCACGGCCGCCGACCCAGGCGCACCTGTTCCATCGAGGGCTGATACTCGGCGCGCCAGTCGTCGGCGACGGCGTTCCAGTCACGCGCCAGCCCGCGTTCGGCGCCGAATGCGGCGAGCTCGCGCGCCACCGATGTGCGCCAATCGACCAGGGTGCCGAAGACGTCGAACAAGACGACGCGAACCTGCGTCAGATCCGTCGCCATCCGTGCGCGGCGAACCGGCGGTGGTCGGTCGCCGCGACGCAGCTGCATCCGCAACGTCTCCGTCGGTCCGGTCGTCAAGTAGGTGAAACCCAGGTGCTCATAGAGCGACCGCGCCGTCGCGTTGCGCTCGTGGACGTTCAACGTGACGGTGGCCAGCTCGTGATCGTCGAAGGCTGTGGCGATGACGGCGTCCATCAGCTCGCGCCCGAGACCGCGCCCCCGGGCATCAGGGTGCACCAGCACGCGACTGACATGGCCGATCGCCGTTTCGGCCGACACGGTGAGCTCCACGTATCCGACGCTCGTGTCGTCGCTCGCGTCGACCACCACCCACGGCAGGCACGTGCCTGTCGCCGTCATCTGCATCAGGTCGGCGGCGAGGCGTCCATAACTCAGCGGCCACTCGTCGCGCGGCCCGGCCCACATCAGCAGATCTTCCGGGGTGCGAATGGCGTCAAGGATCAGATGCAGGTCGCAGACCTCGGCGCGGCGCAGCCGGACACGTGGGGCGGGTGGTGTGATCACGGCAGCGGTCTGCTCCGCCGACCAGGGCGCCTGAAGGTCGCTCGATGTGCCTGGTGCTCGTCGCACATGCGGGCATCTTCGCACCGCGACGCCCGGATGGAAGCGGGACGGCACCCGGGAATACCCCCCATTCGGAGGGTTGCGGACGCAATATTTCACACTTACGCTTGTCCAACGACCGCCGTCTTACGATCGGGACCATCAATGACACGTCTGCGCCTGACCCTCGCACTTGCCGCCCTCGCCGCGACGCCGACCGTGGGGTTCGCCGCATTCGGCGACGCGGACACCAGTTACGGGTACGGCGGGGTCGCCCCGGCCCGGTTGCCGAACATCGGCAGGCCGGCTCCCGGGCCGACGCAGCCATACGCCGCGCGCGTGTTGTCGGACGGTGGTGTCGACGTGGTCGCTCCCACCGGCAACGGCGCCCGACTCGTCCTCAGCCGGGTTCGCTACAACAGCCTTCTGGCACGCACCGGTCTGGTTCAGGCCCCGTTCGGGGTGTCGGCCTTTCAACCGATGGACAGCATCCCGTACGGCAGCGGGTTCGTCACCATCGGCCAGGTGACACGAGCGACCGGCAACGCGATCGTGATCGTGCGGACGACCTCCACCGGCGCGCTGGACCGGACCTTCGGTTCCGGGGGCGTCGTCAAGCTTCCTGATGTGCAGTTCTCGGGCAATGCCATGAGACTCGCCAGGGCGCCCGGTGGGTACATCGTCGCGGCCGTCGACGTCACCTCACCGGGCAGTGCCAAGGTCGGGGTGAAGGTGACGCGGCTTCGATCGAGCGGCATCTTGGACACATCTTTCGGTCGCGGCGGCGCGATCGTCATTCCCGTGCCGAACAGCCTTTTCGGGCATCTGGCGTCGCTTGCGGTGGGATCCGACAGCAAGGTCGTGCTCGGGATCACGCGCTACTCCGCGACGAGCGGGCAAATCGACGCCGTCATCCGACGGCTTGCCAACGGCGCGCCGGACACGACCTTCGATGCCGACGGCGTCTCCTCTGTCGCACCGGCCGGACGGGTGGTGTCCATTGCTGATCTTGTGGTGCAGCCGGACGGGAAGATCACCATTCTCGCGACCGACTTCAGCTCGTCGCCGGGAACACCGTTCATTTTCCGCATGACGACAACCGGTCGACTTGATTCGGCCTTTGGCGCGGCAGGCGGATACGCCAACCTGGTTCCGTCCGGCGCCGCGGGCGGTCAGGGAGCGCGCCTGATTCGGCGCGGCGACGGCCGATACGTGGCTGTGGGGTCCGCGGCGATTCCGTCGGGCGGGTGGATCAGCCGAATCGATGCGAACGCACAGTCGGTGATGATGATCGGTGTGTTCGACGGATTCCGTCCCACCGCAGTCGCTGCGGGTGCGTCGCGGATCGTGGCGGTTGGTAGCGACGGGGCGGGCGTCGTTCGCCTTGTGTCGCTCATGGACAGCGACACATTCGCCTCCGTGCCGCACACTGAGATCGACCGTCCGGGCGGTGTCACGGAGGGGTCGATCCGGTTTGGTCGGGTATTTCCCGACGCGAGCGGCGGTGTCTTCGTCACCACCGAGTACGAGTCGACGCTTCGCATCGTGGCGTTGACTGGAGCCGGCACACCCAACCAGACATTCGGGCCTACTGCCGGACGCGGCGCCATCACACGCGGCGGGCTGGTCGGGTCCGGGTTCCTCACCATGGTCGGTCGTCTGCGGGATGGGCGGATCGCCGTCACAACCACGGACTACCCGACGGCATCCCACTTGGCGATCCTCAAGGCCGACGGGTCAGCCGACACCAGCTTCCAAGGAGGTGACCTGAATCTCGGGCCCGCCACGAGTGTCAGCGAGGTCGTGCACCTGCCAGACGGCCGGTTCCTGCTTGCGATGGGGCACTTCGACAGCGGGCTCAACACGTGGGTCCTGCGCATCGTTCGTCTGTTGAGCGACGGCTCCTACGACACCACATTCTCGGGCGACGGCATCGTCGACTTGCCGTTTCCCGCGGGTCGGATCAGTTCGACGTTGCCCCCCGGTGCGATTCATGTGCACGCCGGAGCCGGCGGCTACATCGCGGTGAGCGGCTCGGAACTTATCGCCGGGGGCAGTCACAAGGCGGTTGTCGCCCGTGTCTCCACGACCGGCGTGCCGGATCCCACGCTCGGTGGCGGGAGCGGCGTCACGACGGTTGGTCCGATCGGCCTGTCGGTTCAGTCGGCTCGTGCGGACGGCCTGGGTCGCACGGTGATCGTCGGTGGGTACGGCTCGCGGGCCATCGCCATTCGGTTGACCTCGGCACTCGCACTCGACCGCACCTTCTCGGGCGACGGCGTGATGACACTGGCTGCACCGGTCGGAACGGAACGGTTCAACGACGTGTCGATTCTTCCTGATCGTTCACTTGTGCTGCAGGGGCTCATCATTCCGACAGGCGGTGGGATCGGCACCGTCGACTATGTGTCGGTGTCCGCCGCTGGAACGATCACGGGTCGGCGACAGACCCTGGGCACCACATTCGACGAAGGGGCCGTTGTCGGCCGCGACGGACGATTCCTGACCGTGTCGAGCCTGATCAGCATCGTCCCCGACAGCGCGGTTCGCCGGCTGAAGGGGCTGCGTCCGTCGCGACCGCTCTACGGGCGACGTGTGCGTGGTGGCACGTTCCGGGTGAGTGTCGACTCCCGGGGCCTGACCCTGACCACAGTGCAGATTCAGGCGCAGCGCAATGGTCGCTGGGTGCGGATCGGACGCAAGGCGGTACCGGCGCTCGTGGGGCGGCGCACTTTGTCGGTGGTGACGACGCGTCGCACGAGCGACACCCGGTTCCGGGCGGTCGTCGTCAATGCGTCGGGGACGACGATCGGGGCGACCTTTCGCGGGTAGGTGATCGATGGTCCGCCGGCCAGTGCCGGCGGACCTGACGGTGAAGGAGCAGGCGATGGGCAGGTCCACGAAGCGTCGGTCACGCAAACGATGGGTGGCCGGTGTCGTCGGCGCATTTGTCGCGATGGTGGCGATCGGCGCCACCCAGGACACACCACCGACCCCGCCGACGACCTCGACGCAGCCAATGCGTACGGTGATGGCGCCGTCAAACACGTCGACCGCCACGCCGACTCGGACGGCCCGGAAGGTTCGGCCACCGAAGCCGACCATCACGAAGCCGAAGGTGAGTGCTGCGTCGCTCGCCGCGCCGACATGTGACGGCAACTACACCGGCGCGTGCCTGGATCCCTCTGCCTCCGACTATGACTGCGACGGCGGCTCGGGCAACGGGCCGCTCTACACCGGGCGCGTGACCGTGGTCGGCAGCGACCACTTCCGCTTGGACGGCGATGGCGACGGGTTGGGGTGCGAATAGTCGCCGCAACGCGCCCGGTACAATTGCGCTCAGCTTCGCACCTCGACGGTGCAGACCCTCGCGAAGGATTGCCCACGTGACCGACACCGATGCCACCACCGACGTGACCGCCGGCGACCATCAGCGCAACCCCACCTACACGCTCGCCGGATGCAACCGCATCCTCGTGCTCGGACGGACCGGGTCGGGCAAGACCACACTGGCACTCGAGATTGCGGCGGCGCTCGACATGCAGCACGTGGAACTCGACTCGCTGCTGTTCAACGAGGATCGCAGCCCCGTGTCGGCCGACGTGCTGCGTGAGCGCGCGTCCGCAGCCTTGGCCGGCGACCGGTGGATCACCGACGGCAACAAGCGAGCGCTGCGCGACATGGTGTGGCCCCGCGCGGACACCGTGATTTGGCTGGACTACCCGGTCACCGTCAGTCTGTGGCGTCTCGCGAAGCGCGCCCGCAAGCGCACCAGCACCACCATCAAGGCGCAGTCCGGCGAGAGCGGCGGCAAATCCGGCGCCGTCAAACACTTGGCCAACTCCGCCAAGGGTGTGACCAAAGCGCTTCGCTCCCATCGCGGCCAGCGAAAAGAACTGCCCGAGCTGTTCGCTCAACCGAAGCACCATCACCTTGCGATCGTGCGTCTGCGTTCGCCGCGCGCAACTCGTGAGTGGGTGGGGCGGGTGGTCGGCCAGTGAGAGCGGTGTAGGGTCTCGGCTTCGACCCCCGCCCTTCAAGGAGGGACCGTGAGCAGGCTCGACAACCGACCGAACACCGCAGTGCTCGTGATCGACATGCAACACGCCGTGGTGGACGGTGCACACCGGCGTGATGCGGTCGTCGGGAACATCGACGCCGTTGTGACCAAGGCCCGCGCTGCGGGTGTGCCGGTGATCTGGGTGCGTCACCACGACGAGGGGATCATCCGCGGCAGCGACGGATGGCACATCGTGCCCGAGCTCACTCCGACCGACGCCGAACCGATCGTGGACAAGAGCTACAACGACGCCTTCGACGACACGCAGCTTGAGGACGTGCTGGCGGGGCTCGGTGTAGGAAGCATGTTCATCACGGGTGCGCAGACCGACGCGTGTGTGCGCTCAACACTGCACGGTGCGCTTGTGCGCGGCTACGACACGATCCTGGTCGAGGACGCCCACACCACGGAGGACATGACGCAGTGGGGTGCGCCACCGCCGGATCAGGTGATCGCGCACACCAACCTGTACTGGCAATTCCAATCCGCACCGGGTCGGCGCGCCGGCACGGTCAGCGCGGCGGACGTCGCGTTCTAGAACTGCCCGACGGCAAGCATCGTGGTATCGGTGGGCGGGGTGTCGCCCATGGTGATGGCGGCTTGCTTCCACGTGATGTTGCGCGGAACGACGCCCATCACGATGCAGGTGCCGTCGTCCTCCGGTCGGAAGGTTGCGGCGCTCATGGCGTGGTGCTGGTCGTCGATCACCCACAGGGTGTAGAAGCCGGCGTCGGTGGTCGAGAGTCCTCGCGCCTTCAAGCGCACGGGCTGGTTCGACCCGTCCGCGCGACCCATCGCGATCTCGGCGCTGACACGTGGCATCTCACTGGTCATGGCGACGGTGTGCTCGGCGACGAACGGTGGATCGTCACTCCGCGGCAGGGCGAAGGTCATGACGAGCGCGGCGATCAGCGCGGCCGCGGCGGCGGGAATCCAGATGCGTCGTTGGGCCGGCCCGCGCCGAGAGCGGACGGTCGGCGTCTGCTGATCGGCGCCGTCCATGGCGGGGATGGAGAGAACGCGCGCGTCGAGGTCGGCGGAGGGATCCTGGTCGGCGTACCGGCCAAGTTCGGCTTGAAGGCGTTCGAGTTTCGCGAGCCGGGCCTGACAGTCGGCGCAGTCGGCGACGTGGGCGCGCAGGGCCACCTCGTCCGGGAACGCGGGATGCATTCCCAGAAGCTCGGGGAGGCGTGTGCGCGCGTCGGCGTGGTTCATGCGTCCACCTCCGTTTCCGCAAGTCGAAGGAGGGCGCGGCGGATACGTGCCTTGATGGTTCCGAGCGGTTCATTCAACCGTGCGGCGATCTGCGAGTGGGACATGTCGCCGTAGAAGGCGAGCTCCACCGCCAGGCGTTCGTTGGGCGACAGCTCTTGCAGGGCGCCTTGCATCCAGACGCGGTTGATGAGGGAGTCGGTGCCGTCATGGGTGTCCGGGACACCGTCCTCGGCCACGTAGGGCAGGCGCGCGGCAACTGTGCGGGCGGCGTTTCGGGCGACGGTCATGATCCACGCCGCCGCGACGCCGCGGTTTGCGTCGAAGGTTTCCGCGCGCCGCCAGATGCGCAAGAACGTCTCCTGCACGGCGTCTTCGGCTGCGCCGCGATCACCGCATACCGCCAGACACGAGCGAAACACGGGCACCCGGTAGCGCTGCCAGAGCGCACCGAAGGCGTCGGAGTCGCCGTTGGCGATGGCGCCGAGCAGCTCCGCTTCGACCACGGCACTTTCGTCGGGTTGGGGCGTGCCGGTGAGTGGGCGCAGGTTGGTCATCAACAGGACTACATCTTGGCAGCGACGATTGGATGCCGCGAGCCGGCACTTAACCATTCTGGTGCCTGGCACCAGAATGGTTAACTAGGTGCATACTTGGAGGCATGACCACGTCGCCGATATCCCGGAACATGCGGCGACGGGCTCCATGGGCCGTCACGATGGCGTTGGCGGTTGCCGGTGCGGTGACCTTCGCAGTCGGGCTCTGGAACGTGAACGCCGAGGTCGGCGCACTGGCCGTCGTCGGTTGGATCGTCGCATTCGCGCTGGGCATCCTGAACGTGATGGATGCGACCAGCCGCTCGTTTCGTCTGGGAACGGCGATCGCACTCTGCGGCCTGTGCCTCCTCGGCGCGTCGTTCGGCGGCATTTATCTGTTTCCCGCCGCGCTGATGTTCCTGGTGCTGGCGATTGGCGTGGACATCCCCCGCAGCGCGCCGCGGTAGTTAACCGTTCTGGTGTCAGACACCAAAACGGTTAACTGCAAACGCCCGAACTACGCGATCTCCGCGACCCCGACGGCCGCGCCGTCTTCCCGACGCGTCGCCGGAGTGGTGACCACCCAGCGGATCACACGCCGCCACCGCTCATCCTTGTTGTAGGCGGTGTGCTGGCCGGTGCCAAGGCACCGCTCTGTAAAGATGCCGTCGATGGCCGGGGTCGCCGGGTCGTACTGATGGGACAGGAATCCGCGGCCGATGTAGTCGCCCGCGCGGTAAAGGTTCATCTGGCGCCGCAGCTGGGGGATCGGCAACGGCGGTCCGAACCGGACGAACTGCCCGGGCAGTCGCCCACGATAGGTCTGTGCGAGCGGCGAACCGTAGGTCACCACCTCGAGGCGTTCGGGCAGCACCCGTGCTCCGGCGAGCGGTGGCTGGCGGTTCTCGTCGCCCACCAGCGTCGCGAACGTCAGCTGCGTTCCTTGGCTGTGGGCGCACACCACCACCCGCGTATATCCCGCGTCACGAAGGTGTGCGAGCAGTGCCCGGTAGCGGGCGACCATCTTGATGCGCGGCGCCACGATGCCCGGCTGACCGATGCGCAGGTACGACGAAATGTCGTACACCAGGTCGAGCGCGGCGGTCATGCCGACCGCCAGTGGACGACCGAGGAATCGCAGGACACCGACATTCTGAAATCCCACCGCTGAAGCCGCCGCCACGACCAGTGCCAGCACCACCCAGTAGCCCACGTCCTGGCTCAGCTGATCCATATCGACGCCACCGATCGAACCCCACGACGACGTGAACACCCAGAACGCGAACGCCGCTGCCAACGTCAACCCGGTCCACACGATGGCACCCAGCACGAAGGCGGCCTCCGACCCCGCCGCGGCGACCACCATGTCGAAGTAGCGTCCCTGTCTGCGCGCGTTCTGTCGTGCCGCCTGCGTCTGGGCGGGTGTCGGCGGGCGCGAGCCGGGACGCAGACTTCCGCCGCGCCTGAGCGACAGCACGTACGGGACTGCCACCACGAGAATCAGCGCGACCGCCACCGCGCCGACGAGCAAGGTGACGCCCAGTGGCTGCGCCATCTCGCGGATCATCGCGTTGCCCCAGGCCACCGGATGGGTGATCGCGGTCGCCGGAACGTCGGGGGTGGTGAGGATGCCGCCCGCAGGAGCAAGGGGCGACTCCACCGCCCCGCATGTTGCAGACCCCGCCGCATCGGCCGGGACCGTGCGCGCATCCCAGCACGTCGGATATCCGCCGGGCCAGATCCGCGACAGGAAACTGAAGAACACGAAGATCCCGGTCGTAACGATGGAGAACAGCACTGGGCCGAGAACCAACGTGACGATGACGCTCATGCTGAGACGACGACGGTTGTCGCGCTGGTCGGGTGGGCCGGTATGGCGCACGACGAGGGCCAGGCAGGCCACAAGCAGACAGCCCGCGAGCAGCACCAGCCAGACGAGGCGGTCAAGGCGCAGCGACAGTGCGGACAGGACGTTCGCGGTGCGCACCGGGCCTGCGTCTGCGGTTGCCGCAACGGCGGCGGCCAACGGGCAAAGCGCGAAGCCGATGCGGATCGCGGCGATGCGCCCCGCCAGATCGATCCCACGCGGTCCGATGGCGAGCATCATGTCGGCGAGGATCGACACCGCGAGGATGCCGAGGGCCGTGGCCACCGCGTACCCGAACTGGCGGTAACTGGTGGACTGGATGCCCAACACGACGGCGGCGATCGCCGGAACGCCGGTTGCGACGATGAGCGCGATGTGACGTCCGGCGTTCACCCGTCGATCGGTGCCTGGGCGCTGAAAGGTCCATCCGCCACGGACGATTCGACCGCCGATCCATCCGGCTGCGATCGCCCCGAGGACGCCGACCACCCAGGTCGAGACGACGTCCGGAACCTGCGGCGCCAACAGCTGCGCGCTGAGGAGGACAAGCAGCGTGATCATGGCGATGGTGACCGGTGTGATCGCGTAGACCATCCAGTACGACATCACGTTCATCAGGCGGTGCAACCGCCGCAGCAGTCGCGAGTCACCGCAGTGTTCCCGGTAGTGGCGAACAGCTTCCAAACCGATCGTCGACAGCTGCAGGGTGATCCCCATGAGCAGGTAGAAGACACGGCTGAGGGGGCCTTGCGCTCGTGAGAGATCGGCCCAGTACATCTCGAAGACGTCGACATCGGTTTGGTCCGGGCGTCCCGTCACATGTGCGGTGTCGACGTGAAACACCTCGCGGTGCTCATCGTCGGTCCCGGTGCGCAGTTGACCGGCGGCGCCTGCAGCGGCGTCCGCCGGGCCGCGCTCGGCGACGGCGGTCAAGGACACGGCCCCCGGCGTCGATGCCGTCCAGCGGCGGTCGGGGTCGGCCATCAATGTCTGCACGATCGCGTCGCGACCGCTGCCGGGATGTTCGTTCCCGACGCCGGACACGACGACCACCGCAACGGTGTCAGCGCGACTGTTGTCGCTCATCACAGCTCCGAACGTTCGAAGTGCAACGATTCTGACCTATCGCCGGGGCGGTGCCAAGGCGACGCCGACAGTTAACCATTCTGGTGCCAGACACCGGAATGGTTAACTGCGACGACGGCGTCAGATGCTCATCATGACGGCGGTCGTCCCGCACCTGCTCCCACGGGTTGCTCGCCCCGAAACCGCGGTTGTGGACCATGAAAACCGTCGGATACGTGCCCAGTGGTGGGCGTAAGTGACCTCCGACGCGCCTGCACCTGACGAAACCACTGCAATCCGGGTGCTGCAATTGAGAAATTCGCCCGGTGTGTCGATAACCATTTGGTGAAAAGCCAGCGCGTCACCAAAGAGCAACGCGAGCGACGGGGACGACAACTGGCGGTTGCCATTGTCGCCGTGAGTCTGCTCGCCGGCGTGGCCCAGGCATTTCTCGTTGACAGCGTCGAGTTTTGGGTCACGGCGACCTGGTCGATCGCCGTCGCCGCACTGTCCTGGATCGCAAGTCGGCGTCACACCGGCCGTCCTCGTCGCGCATGGGCGTTGATCGCCCTCGCAATGACCTTCAACGCGATCGGCGACATCATTTTCGGCATCTACGCCATCCTCGGGGAGCCCCCGTCGGTGTCATGGGCCGACCCGTTCTACCTGGCCGCCTATCCGTGCATCCTCGTCGGCATGGCGTGGTGGGTCACCATTCGCGGACGCAGCTCAATCGGCGAGATATTCGTCGACGCGTCGGCCGTGGCGGTGGTCGCCGGCCTCGCCATCGTCCAAGCATTCGTCCTCGCCCCGGACGTGCTCGTTTCCGGCACGTTCGTCGAGCGGTTCGTGTTCGCCGCCTACCCGATGGGGGACGTACTACTTGTCGCAGCGCTCGCGGCTGCGTTGTTCTCGGCGGCGCGACGCCACTTCGACATGCTCATGATGGTCGGATTCGCCGTTTCACTGCTCATCGCGGACATCCTCTACGGGGTTGTGCAGCTCGTGACGGATCCGCGACTTGTGGCCGACCTCTCCGATGGCTTCTACTTCATTGCATACGGGCTCCTGGGGGCGGCAGCCTTCGTTCAACCCGTGCACGCGAGCGCGGAGCCGGAGGCGGCGGTGCCCGTCCGTCGTCCGATCTCCACCTTCCGGATGACCGTGCTCGGCATCGCACTGTGCGGCGCTCCGGGGGTTGCAATCATTTCCACGGCGCTCGGCGACACGGTTCACGCACCCCTCTACATCGTCGCGACCATCCTCGTCTCCGCCATGGTCATGTTCCGCTTCGCCGGCATGGTTCGACGCCTTGAAACCGAGCAACGACGGTTGAACGACGCCGAAACCCGACTCCTGTATCAAGCGAGTCACGATGCTCTCACCGGTCTGCCCAATCGCCCGATGGTGACCGAGCGTCTGGAGCGCGAAATCCGGGCGGCACGCGTTGATCGGACACGGCTTGCACTGATGTTCGTCGACCTGGACGGATTCAAGGCGATCAACGACACCCTCGGCCACCAGACCGGCGACATGCTCCTGAGCGCGGTCGCCGGACGCATCCGCGCCGCGCTTCGCCCGTCGGATCTGGTCGCCCGAATCGGTGGGGACGAGTTCCTGATCGTCGCGCCACGCCTCGGCAAGGAGTCGTTTGCCACGACGATCGCCGACCGCATCATGGTCAGCATTCAGCAACCGCTGCCCGTCGGTGAGAACACGCTGCAAACGAGCGCCAGCATCGGCATCGCAATGATGCGTCAGGGCGATGACGCAGAGCAGCTGATCGCCCATGCCGACCTGGCGTTGTATCAGGCAAAGTCGGCGGGCGGGATGCAATCGCGCGTGTTCGATCCGACCATGCGCGAAAGCGCCGATCGTCGTGCCGACATCGCTACGGGGCTGCGCGATGCGCTTGATCGCGGCACCCTCCGGGTGGTCTACCAGCCCAGAGTCCGCCTGACCGGCGACCGCGTGAGCTCCGTCGAGGCGCTTGTCCGGTGGCCCGACCGACCGGACATCGGCATCCCGGAAATGATCGACGTGGCCGAGGCGACGAACCAGATCGAGCGCCTGGGTCGGCTCGTCCTGGATCGCGCTGCCGGCGACATCGCGGCGATGAACCTCCACTTGGCGTCGCCGATCGGCGTCGCCGTCAACGTCTCCATGCGACAACTGCTTCGCCAGGACCTGGTGCGTGAGGTGCGGGATGTCCTTGATCGCCACGGGCTCGCGCCGCAACTGCTGGCGCTTGAGCTCACCGAGACCCTGCTCGCCGACGAGCCGACCATCGCCGTCGAGATCCTCAATCAGCTTCGCGCGACGGGTGTGCGCATCGAGATCGATGATTTCGGCAAGGGATACTCGTCGCTTTCCCGACTGAGCTCGTTGCCGATCGACGGTCTCAAGATCGATCGTCGCTTCATCGCGGGCCTTGGCATCGACCCCGCGGCGCGGCCGATGGTCGAGGCCATCATCGGCCTTGCACGCGCAGTGAACGTCGAAACGACCGCGGAAGGGATCGAGACGCTCGAACAGTGCGCCATTCTTCGCGATCTGGGATGTCGGTTCGGGCAGGGCTTCCATCTGGGGCGGCCGATGCCGCTGCCAGAACTTGCCGCGACGCTCAGCGAGCATGAAATGGAGCGCGCTGCGCGCGTGTAGGAACCCCGCGTCGGGCGGTCCGCTTCTGGCACTCGTCGGGACGGGCCTCGCCATGGTTGGGCGCAATCAATCCGGCACCATCGGCAGCGCATTGGGATGGCTGCTGCTGATCGAACCGCTGGTCAGCACCGCAGCGCCTGAGGCGGCCAAGTGGCTGCCGTTCGCAAGTGGCCTGGCACTCACCTACAGCCCGAACGCCGGGCTTTTCGGCCCGGCGCTCGGTGGTGTGGTGCTCGCCGCGTACGCGGCTGCTTCGGTGGCGGTCGCACGGATCGTGCTGGCGCGCACCGATGTGTAGCCGTGCGCTACTGCTCCAGGAACGTGCCGTCGCGAAGCTGGGAGATCGCCTGTTGCAGCTCGGCATGGGTGTTCATCACGATCGGGCCGTACCAGGCGACCGGCTCCTGCAGCGGCGCTCCCGAGACCAGCAGGAAGCGGATGCCGTGCTCGCCCGCGGTCACGACGACCTCGTCGCCCCGGTCGAACAGGATCAGCGACCGGTCTCCGGCAGCCACGTACGGCGGGTCGTCCATGTGTTCCGGTCCGATCGGATCGGTCCGCACAGCCTGGGGATCCGACGCGCCGTGGAAGCGTCCGTCACCGTCGAAGACGTAGGCGAACGCATGGCGGTAGGTGTCCACCGGCAGGCGCTTGGTGAGTCCGGGCGGAACCGAGATGTCCAGGTAGATCGGATCGGCGGAGATGCCGTCCACCGGCCCACGGGTTCCCCAGAACTCGCCGCAGACGATGCGCGCAGCGGTGCCGTCGTCGTCGACCACGGTCGGGATGTCACCGCTCGACACGTCCTGGTAGCGAGGCGGGGTCATCTTGAGCGATGCGGGCAGGTTGGCCCACAGCTGGAAGCCGTGCATCTTGCCGGCGGGATCGCCCTCGGGCATCTCTTGATGCATGATGCCGCTGCCTGCCGTCATCCACTGCACGTCGCCGGCGCCGAGCGAGCCTTTGTTGCCCAGGCTGTCGCCGTGCTCGACCTTTCCGGCGAGCACGTACGTGATGGTCTCGATGCCGCGGTGCGGGTGCCAGGGGAAGCCGGCACGGTAGTCGTCGGGGTTGTCGTTGCGGAAATCGTCGAACAGCAGGAACGGGTCCGTCTCCTTGGTGTCACCGAACCCGAACGCACGGCGCAAATGGACGCCGGCTCCCTCGATGTGCGGCATGGCCTCGCTCATGCGCTTGACCGGACGGATTGACATCGCCTCAGCTCCCTTTCATTTGTATACCCACTAGGGTATATCACAGCGTGCAAATGGGAAGGCGATCACCGATGGCCGCTGGTGCGGCGGGGAAAGCCGTCGACCAATGCGATGACGGAGTCGTGCCACAGCTGCTCGGCCGCCGGGTTCGCGACGCCTTGGCGCAGCTCGACGCTCGCAAGTCCCTCGGTCAGGGCGTGGACCGCAAGGGCCAGCTGCGGCACGTCGATGTCGCCCGCGTCGTCCTCGGCAACTCTGGCCACCAGCGCCTCCAGCCGGGCGAATGTGGCCGACGCGATGGCTGAGAAGTCGGATCCCAACTGCAGATCGGGAACGACCCGCAGAAAGACGAGGCTGTAGAGCGACGGGTGTTCAATGGCGACGCGCCGAAACCCGTCGATCGCCGCCGCCGCCAGATCCTCGCGCGGGTCATCGGTCAGCGCGACTGTTCCGATGGCCTCGTCGAGCAGTTCGAACAGCCGGACCGCGAGGGCCTGGAGTAGTCCGGCTTTGGATTCGAACAGGCTGTAGACGGCCCGCGTGGTCGTTCCGACGGCATCGGCGACGCCTCGGATGGAGAGCGCATCCATCCCGTGCGTCGCGATCATCTGCGCAGCGGCTTGCAGGAGCGCGGCTCGGGTGGCTGCGTTGTGTTCCTTCGGACGTCCCATCCTTGACATGGTAGCGCAACAGCGTTACGGTACAACGTAACGTAACACTGTCTCATAACGGAGGAACGATGAAATCGCCAGTTGCTTCACCACCACGCTCCAATGCACACCCGGACGCCGACGCGGTCCGCCGGCAAATCGCGTCACGGTCGTTCAGCACGATCGCGACCGCTTCGCATGCGGGCATCCCGCACGCGGCGGGCGTGATGTACGCCTATGTCGACGGCGTCTTCTACATCAGCACACTGCGCACCAGTCGCAAGGCGCGCAACCTGGCGGACACCGGTCGCGCCTCCCTGTGCATCCCGGTCCGGCGGGTCCCGACCGGACCACCGTCCACAGTGCAGATCGCAACCACGGGGCAGATCCTCGACCAGGACGACCCGGAGATTGTGGCGCTCGTCGCTCGCGGCGCCTTGAACGCCATCACCGCGCATGGGGAGCTGGAGATCCCGAACGGCTGCTTCCTTCGGTTGACGCCGCGACGCCATGCACTGACATATGGGCTCGGCCTCCCGCTTCGCATGCTGATCCGTGATCCGCTCAACGCCTCAGGGCGTGTGGAGTTGCAACGGGCGTCGTGAACGCCGGTCAGGTGTCGTCGCCCTGGGCCGCCGCGATGAAGGCGTGAACCAGGGAGACGGACTTGCGACGTCCTTCGCCTTCGACGCCGGTGCTTACATCCACCCCCCACGGGCGGACGGTCCGCTGCGCGTGCGCCACGGTGCGCGCGCGCAGCCCTCCCGACAGGATCACCGGCGCGTCGATCCGTGCGGCGATCGCCGCGGCGAGCTGCCAGTCGACCGCGGCGTCGGCGGGGTCCATGGCCACGTCCAGCAGGATCTCGTCGGCGCCTGCGTCGATGAAGATGCGGGCCTCGGCCACCAGCGCCTCGGCCTGCCCGGCCGCGGTGCTCGCGGGCAGTCGCAGCGTCTTGATCACCCGAACGTCGCCCCGGGTCGCGATCGCCGCCACCGTGTCCGGTGGTTCGTCGCCGTGCAGCTGCACGATGTCGGGTCGGCAGACGTCCAGGATGTCGCCGATCGTGTCGCCGTCCCCTCCGACGACGGCCACACGAAGCGCCCGGCCTGCCGCGGCGCCCATCAAAAGGCCCGCCTCCTCGCGCGACAGATTCCATGGCCCCGGGAGCGGGTGCTCCACCAGGAAACCCAGCCGATCGGCGCCCGCCTGGGCGCACATCACGATGTCGTCGATGTGCGTCAGTCCGCTGATGGTGACGCAGGTCACTCCGGCCAGCCCACGCCCACCAGGGCAGCCAGCATGCCGGCGGGATCGGCGGCTTGAAGGATCGCCGTTCCCACAATCACCGCGTCCGCTCCGGCGTCGCGCGCACGACGGACGTCGGCGGTGTCGCGGATCCCGCTCTGGCTGATCACCGGCGGGCCGGCGGGCACGGCACGTGCCAGCGCCTCGGTGTGGGAGACGTCGCCGTCATCGATCTCGCCGATGGTGACGTCACGATTGTTCACGCCGATCAGATCGGGCGTCAACCCGAGCTGGGCGATGCGAGCGATGTCCGCGATCGAGTGGACCTGGACGAGTGTCTCGAGGCCGAGCGACTGCGCGTGCGCGTGCAATCCGGCGAGTTGTTCGGCGGTCAGCTCTTTGACGATCAGCACGACGGCGTCTGCACCTGCCTCACGTGTGGCATCCAGGTGATCCGGTGAGGTGGGGAAGTCGTTTCGCAGGACCGGCAGGTCGGTTGCACGCCGTACAAGTCGCACAAGGTCAAGCGTTCCGCCGAAACGCGTGGGCTCGGTCGCGACCGCGACGCCTGCCGCATTGGCGGTTTCGTAGGTCGCGGCGAGCGTGCCCGGGTGACGGCCGCGAAGGAGCTCGCCGGCTTTGGGTGAGCGCACCTTCACCTCGGCGATCGCGGGCATCAACCCGTCGCCCTGGCGCTCGCGAATGCGTGCGACGAGCGACCTCACAGCGCGGGTGACGCTGTGGCGACCTCCTTGAGCGTGCGCGCAGCCGCTCTTGATTCGACGATGTGGCGTGCCATCCGGCTCCAATCGTGGGTGTACGGACATTCCATCCGATGTCGGGGCATGGTGCAAGTGCCCTGAGCGCCGAGCAGTAGCCTGCCGTCATGCGCGCCTATGCGAACGCGACCGTGATTGACGGCGCCGGGGAGCTCGACCATCACGCGGTGATCGTCGACGGCGGGGTGGTGCATGGCGTCGTCGACGACAGGGAGATCCCGCCCGGGTGCGAGGTGGTGGATCTGGGTGGCGCAGTCCTGGCTCCCGGGTTTGTGGCTGTCTCTTATACACATCTCCGAGCCCACGAGACTAAGGCGAATCTCGTATGCCGTCTTCTGCTTGA
>CALMXK010000024.1 GCA_937871165.1 uncultured Actinomycetes bacterium | reverse complement strand
TTACAAGCAGAAGACGGCATACGAGATTCGCCTTAGTCTCGTGGGCTCGGAGATGTGTATAAGAGACAGGTTCCGGAGGCCGACGCCGCCATGATCATCATGCCCGGCGGAATCTTGGAGCCGGACGCCGCCGGCGGCGCGACGCCCACCGTGGCGTACTACGTGCGTCGTACCACTGTGGAGCACATGCTCGACACCAGGCTTCCCGCCAAGTTCGAAGCGGCGGTCCCGACACCGGGCAAGATCACCGACCAGACGGCGACGACGCTCTTTCGGGAGTACAGCCCCGATCTCTTCCGGCTGGAAGGACCGAAGCCGGCCCCCGACGGCGCGAGCATCGTCTACGAGCTGATCCCGCCGCCAGACGCCTGACCGACGCCGCTACTCCCCGCCCTCGTCCTTGCGTCCGGAGTCGGGCAGACGCACTGCACTCTCCTGGATCGATGCCCGGTTGCCGCGTGCCGCAAGCTGATCGCGAAGCGCTGCGAGCGACTCGGGCTCACCGTGAATCGTGCGGAACTCCGCGTCCGGGCCGGCAGTGGCCGACCAGTCGAGCAGTTCGGTGCGGTCGGCGTGTGCCGACAGTCCGTTGATCGTGACGACCTTGGCCCGCACCGCGATCTCCTCACCGTAGATCCGGACCGTCGGCGCCTTGTCGACCAGCTGGCGACCGAGCCCGCCCGTGGGCTGGAAGCCGACGATCATGAGCGTCGTGTGCGTGTCACCCAGGTGGGCGCGCATGTGATGAAGGATGCGCCCGCCGGTCATCATTCCGGACCCGGCGATGACGATCGCCGCCTCGTGGGTCTGGTTGATGCGCTTGGAGTCGTCCACCGACGTGGTGTACTTCAACATCTTGGGCGCGAACGGATCACGGCCCGATGCGGCCACCTTCCGCACCTCGGCCGACAGCTCACCCATGCACGCCTGGTAGACGTCCTCCACCTTGTCGGCAAGCGGCGAGTCGACGTACACCGGCAGCACTGGGATGCGTCCCTCGTCCTCGAGCCGCGCGATGTGGAACAGCACGTCCTGCGTGCGCTCCAGTGCAAAGGACGGAATCAGGATCTTGCCTTTGCGCCGCGCAGCCTCTTTGAGCACCTCGGCGAACTCGTCGATGGTGGCGTCAAAATCGCGATGGTCCCGATCACCGTATGTGGACTCGATGAGCACAAGATCGGCGCGCGGACACGGAACCGGGTCCGGAAGGATATCCTTGCGGGCGTTGCCCAGATCCCCGCTGAAAACGACGCGTTTCCCGGCGACCTCGACAACGAAGCTCGCAGACCCCGGAATGTGACCCGCCACCTGGGCGGTCACGGTCACGCCGGCAACCTCGGTCGGCTGCTCGTAGCTGATCTCGCGGAAGCGCTCAAGCGTCCGACGCACGTCATCCTCGTCAAACAGGGGCGGCTCGGGGTTTTTGCCCTTGCGCTTGGCGCGGTCGACGTCTTCCATCTGCAACTTGGCCGAGTCGCGCAGCAGATGCTGCGCCAGCAGCTTCGTGGCCGCCGTCGCGTAGATCGGGCCGTCGTAGCCGCGTTTGACCAGCAGTGGCAGGCGACCGGAGTGGTCGTTGTGCGCATGGGTCAGCAGCACGGCGTCGATCGACGCCGCATCGAAGCCGAACGGCTCGCGATTGAGTTCGGCGAGTCGCTTGGACCCCTGGAACACGCCGCAGTCGATCAGGATGTTGGCGCTGCCGGTGTCGAGCAGATGGCACGAACCGGTCACCGTCATCGCCGCGCCGTACGAGCGCACCTCGAAGCCGTCGCTCATCGTTTCTTCCTTTGTTCGTCGGCGGCTCGCCGCTTTGCCTGTTCCGCACGAGTGGCCACCATGATGCCCCCGGCCATGAGCACACCCCAAAACGCCGCGTATCCGAGCGCCCGACCGAGCGGCTGACGGAACGGGCCGACGTGGAGCAAGAACATGAAGAGCACGCTGACGACGAACGCCACGACGACTTGAACGGGAGTGGAGAGTCCCTCCCAGCGACGCAACAGACGATCCGTCATCGTCCGGGGACCGCCTCCGAGTCATAGCTCACGAGTGACAGCACGTCGTAGGCGGCGAGGCGTTCACGGCCCGGGAGGAACGTCAGCTCCACCACCACGGCCACGCCGGCGACGACGCCGCCAAGTCGTTCGACCATCTCGCACGTCGCCCGTGCGGTTCCACCCGTGGCGAGCAGGTCGTCGTGCACCAGCACGCGCATTCCCGGGGTGATCGCGTCCTCGTGGACCTCGAGCGAGTCGGTCCCGTACTCCAGCTCGTACTCCTGGCTGATCGTGCGGCCCGGAAGCTTGCCCGGCTTTCGCGCGGTCAAGAACCCGACGCCCAGACGGTTCGCAACGGCGCCACCGACGATGAAGCCACGTGCCTCCGCGCCGAGCACGGCGTCAATCTGGCGCTCAGTCGCCCACTCGCTGATGCGTTGGACCACCGCCTCGAATGCGGTGGCATCGGCGAAGAGCGGCATCAGGTCGTAGAACAGGATCCCCGGCTTCGGGTGGTGCGGGATCTTCCGGATGGCGGCGTCGAGATCGAACGGTTCGGGCACGCGATTCCTTTGCGGTGTGCGAGTGAGCGGTGTGTCAGGTACCCACGATCTTACGCAGCTCTGACACCAGCATCAGGTGACGCAGGTGCGAGGCCAGCGCAGCGAGGTTCTCGAGTTCCTGAAGCGCTTCCTTGCGCCGATCCGGGTTCTTCGAGCGAAGCCCTGTCGCGAGCACCTGTTCCAGCAGTCCCGCCTCCCGCTCTGCGGCGACGCGGAATTGCCGCATGTGCCGCGGCTCGACGCCGAACGCCGCAAGCTCGATGGCCGTCTGAACGATCTCGCGGTCGGTCTCCGAGTACGTCTCCTCGGGACCGTCGCCGATCAGCCCGAACTGTTCAAGCGACTGGATCATGGCGCGCGGCGCCCCGGTGCGATCGATCAACTCGTCGAGTGTCGCGGTGATCGTCGGTGCGGGTTCGGTCAGATTGGCGCGCTTCAGTTGACGCGCCTGGTTGGCCACACTGAACGATCCGGCGGTCGACGACTCGAGCTCTTGACGGATCACCCGAAGCGGCAGGAACTCGTCGCGCTGCAACCGCAGGATCGTGCGCAGGCGATCGATGTCGCGCTCACGGTACTTGCGGTAGCCGCCGCCCGTGCGCAACGGGGTGATCAGCTTCTGGTCTTCCAGAAACCGGATCTTCGAGATCGAGATGTTGGGGAACTCGGGCTTCAGTGCGTCGCAGACACGCCCGATCGTGAAGACCTGTTCGTTGCCGGCCGACTCGTCGTCATTCGCCGGAAGGTCGGAGATATCCGGGTCGGTCACGCGATGAACACCAGGCGGAACTTGCCGATCTGCAGCTCGTCGCCGTCGATCAGCTCCTCATCGCCTTCGATCCGGCGACGATTGACATAGGTTCCGTTGAGGCTGCCCAGGTCGGTGAGGACCGTGGGGGCGCCGACCGTGAGCGTTGCGTGATGGCGTGACACCGTGACGTCGTCCAGGAAGATCGCGCTCTTGGGATCGCGGCCGATCGTGATCTGTCCCGACGACAGATGGAAGACCTCGCCGGAGATTCCCCCGCCGGTGCGAACAGCAAGCGCCGGCCCGTCGATGCCGTGGTGGCCGTGGCCCTCCGCATCGGACAGCGAGAACGGTCCGGTCGTCTGTGACGCAGGCGCCGACGCGTCGGGAAGCAATGCCCCGCACTTCTCGCAGTAGGTGTGCACGGCATCGCTCTGATGGAACCCACACTCCGGGCAATACACCTACCGGTCCTCCTGCATGTCCAGGCCGTCCAGGAGGCGATCGATCCCCGACAAGACTTCCCGGTCCACCGCAAGCGGCGTGTCGCGGGTCAATCTGCGGGCGAGCTCGGTGCGCGCAAGCTGGATCTGGCCGTGAAGGAACCGTCGCTGGAAGGAGATCTCCCGCTCGCGCAGACCCATCCGTTCGAGTTCATCGCACAGGTCGCGATCGGCGAGCGCCGCAAAGTCGCGGTCCGTCGGCAGCGGAGAATTTCCGCCGTTTCCTGGGTGTTCGTCCAAAGCCATCGCGGCGGAGCATACCCGACGGCGGTCGAAACCTCATGTCGAGCCTGAGACTCGCAACCCGCGTACCGCAGAACGCGCATAGTTGCCGAATGTTGCGACGGAGATTGCAACTGCGAGCCAGAAGATCGCATCGGCGCCCTTCCAGGTGGACAGCAGGCACAAGCCCGTTCCCAACATCGCGAGCGCAGAGCTGGACTTGCCCCAGAAGTCCACGTGCATCTCCACCCCGCGCTTGGCCAGCCAGATGAACGCCCCGACCGCGACGGCGTCGCGCAGCAAAATGACCGCCGGAGCGGGCCACGGCAGGCGTCCCAGGATCAAGAGTCCGACGAGCCCCGCCGCCATGAGCAGACGATCGGCCAGCGGATCGAGCACCCGTCCGAGCGGCGACTGGGCATTCAGCCGACGCGCCAGAAAGCCGTCCAACAGGTCCGTGATCGAAATCGCCCCGAACCACCACCCCGCCGCCGGAGCGACGGTGGTGTCGGACTGCACGATCAGCCAGACGACGATCGGAATCCCCGCCAGCCGCGCAATGGTGATTGCGTTCGGCAGCCACTGCAATCGAGCGCTCATCGAGTGCCCGTTCCCGCGTAATCGGGGCGAGAGGATTTGAACCTCCGACCGCCCGGCCCCCAGCCGGGTGCGCTACCAGACTGCGCCACGCCCCGAAGGTCCACACGGTACCACAGCCGACTCGGCATCCGACGCTACCCGGCGGCCTGTCGGAGCTTGCGCTCCAGGTCGCGCCAGCCCGCACCGGTCTTCGGCAGCCGCTTGATGCATGCGGCGATCGAATCGGCCTGACGCTTGGCTGCGGCCTTCGCCGTGGTGTCGGTCGGGGCGGTGTCGGTGATTTCGTTGACGGCGGCCTTGACGTTGTCGCCGGCGACGGCGCCGACCTTTGCGCAATCGCCCGATGTCGCGGTGTCGATCACCTTGGCGGCCGAGCTGATGGTCGCACGCACGCTGTCGACCTCGTCCTTCCACGGCGCAGTCCACAGGAATCCCACCGAACCGGCCACAAGCACCGCGATGACAGCCAACTTGATCATGCTGCTCCCCCATTTGCGGATCCCGAATCGACGGCGGGAAAGCGCCGCTCGACGTACTGCTCGACCATCGCCATGAACTCCGTGGCAAGCCCGGAGCCTTCGAGTGTCGCGACCTTCGCGCCGTCCACGTAGACCGGCGCACGCGGTTCCTCGCCGGTGCCGGGCAGGCTGATCCCGATGTCGGCAGCGCGACTCTCACCGGGGCCGTTGACGATGCAGCCCATCACCGCAACTTTGAGTTCGGCCACACCGGGACGCTCGCTGCGCCACACCGCCATCCGTTCATCGAGCCGCGCCTCGATCGCCTGCGCCAGCTCTTGGAAGACGGTGCTGGTGGTGCGACCGCAACCGGGGCATGCCGTCACTTCAGGTTTGAAGGACCGTAAACCGAGCGACTGCAGGATCTCCAGGCACACCCGCACCTCCTGCGAGCGATCACCGCCGGGCTCGGGGGTCAGCGACGCGCGAATGGTGTCGCCGATCCCTTGGTGCAGCAGAATCGACAAGGCTGCGGAGGTGGCGACGACGCCCTTGCTCGACATGCCCGCCTCGGTGAGTCCCAGGTGCAGCGGGTAGTCGCCACGCTCGGCGAGATCCTGGTAGACGGCGACCATCTGTTGAAGACGGCTGGCCTTGCACGACAAGATGATGTGATCATGCGGCAGGCCGAGTTCTTCGGCTGCTTCGGCGGAACGGAGCGCACTCTGCACCATCGCTTCGCGCACCACCGCGTCCGCCTCCACCGGGTCGGGACGGCCGGCGTTCTCGTCCATCAGCTCGTCGAGCAGTTCCGGATCGAGTGAACCGGCATTGACGCCGATACGCACCGGCTTGCCGTGGTCGATCGCCGCCTGGACGATGGCTGCGAAGTTGGCGTCGTGGCGTGCCCGTCGGCCGACGTTGCCCGGGTTGATGCGGTACTTGTCGAGCGCCTCGGCGCAGTCCGGGAACTCACGGAGCAACGTGTGCCCGTTGTAATGAAAGTCCCCGACGAGCGGGACGGCGACGGCGTAGTCGTCGCGAAGGCGCGTGCGAATTTCGGCGACCTTGGCGGCCGCGGCCCGGTTGTTGACCGTGATGCGGACGATCTCCGAGCCGGCGTCGGCAAGGGCTGCCACCTGGGCTGCGGTCCCCGCCGCGTCGGCGGTGTCGGTGTTGGTCATGGACTGCACGACGACAGGCGCGCCGCCACCCACCGCGACGCCGCCCACCATGCAGCGCACACTCGTGCGCCTCACGGAGTGAACCCGCTTCCGGTGAGGCGTGTGATGTCGTTGCTGAATCCGAAGAACGCCAGAACGAGCACGATGCCGATGCCGATGATCGACGCGCGCTGGTAGACGGCGAGACTCAGATGTCTGCCGCGAATGCGCTCGGCAAGGGCGAACACGATGTGTCCGCCGTCAAGAGGAAGCAACGGGATCAGGTTCATGATCGCCAGAATGAGGCTGATGATGCCTGCGAAGCGCAGGATCGTCCCCCACCCCTCGCCTGCGAAGTCGTTGTACGTCGCCCCCATGCCGATCGGGCCCTGCACCTGATCGCGCACCTCCTTGTCGCCCGTGACAAGTTTGCCGAGCGCGAGCGTCTGTTCCTTGGTCAGAAAGCCGGTGAATCGTACGGCGCTGCCGAGCCCTTCGAACACGCCTTGGCGATCGACGCCGACCTTGTCCTGGCGGAATGTGATTCCCAGGCGTCCGATCGTCGGATCCTCCGGATCGGCTGCAAGCGGCGGAGTGACGATGGTGAGCATCGCGCCGTCGCGCAGCACTTTGAGCGTGACCGGCTTGCCGACGTTCGTCTGCAGCACCTTGCGTGCGGCCTCGACGTTCGCTTCCTGCGTGTCGCTGAACTGGTACACCTTCAACGCGTTGATCTGGGTGAGCCGGTCGTCGGGACGCAGACCGGCGATTGCCGCCGGTGTATCGGCTGACACCGTCGAGATCGTGGCTGACGATTCGTATCGCGGGTACCCGACCCAGAAGGACACGGCGAAAAGCACGATCGCGACCAGCACGTTGGCCATCGGCCCGGCAAGGATGGTCGCCACCTTGCGCGGCGTGGTGGAGTTGCAGTACGCGCGAGCCGCGATCTCCGGGGCCACCGGGGTCTCGCTGATCATTCTGCCCTCGGCGTCATACTCGCGATCGAACAGCTCCTCGCGACTCATACCGGTGATCTTGACGTAGCCGCCGAGTGGCAACCAGCCGACGCCGTACTGGGTCTCTCCCTTGGTGAACGACCACAGGGGCCGCCCGAAGAAGACGCTGAACCGCTCGACGCGCATCCCGCACCACTTGGCGACGACCATGTGCCCCATCTCGTGCAGGATCACCAGCACGATCATGATGAGGATGAACTCGAGAATGTGAATGCCCGTCATGCGTTCACCGCCATCGCCGCACTCACCGCGGCGCGGGCGTCATGATCCGCGGCCATGACACCGTCCGGCGTGTCGGCGGGCTCGGTCGGCACCGTGTCGAGCGCGTGCGCAACGAGCGCAGGAATGTCCATGAAGCCGATTCTCCCATCGAGAAATGCCGCGACCGCAACCTCGTTCGCGCCGTTGAGGACCGCGGGGGCCGTCCCACCCGTCTCGCCCGCCTGACGCGCGAGCGCCAAGCACTTGAATGTATCGGCATCTGGCGCGTGAAAGGTCAACTCGCGTCCGATCAGGTCGATCGGGGCTCGGTCTGGCGGCGGCGCCGGGTGGCGCAGCGCATATCCGATGGGCACACGCATGTCTGGCGGCCCACAGTGCGTGAGCACACTTCCGTCGTCCAGCCGCACCATCGCGTGGATGAGCGACTGCGGATGGACGATCACCTCCACCTCGTCATCGGTCAGATCGAACAGGTGCCGGGCTTCGATGACCTCAAGGCCCTTGTTCATGAGCGTTGCGGAATCGATCGTGATCTTCGCGCCCATCGACCAGGTTGGGTGCCGAAGCGCATCGGCGACCGTCACGCTGGCCAGATCCGCGGCGCTTCGCCCGAAGAACGGACCGCCGGAGGCGGTCAGGATCGCGCGGCGAACCCGGGTGCGTTCCACGCCGTCGAGCAGCTGGAACAGTGCGGAGTGTTCGGAGTCGACCGGCAACAACCGCGCTCCCGTGCGCGCCATCGTCGCGTGCACCAGGTCACCGCCGACGACCAGGCTCTCCTTGTTGGCGAGTGCGACGTCGACGCCACGCCCGAGCGCCTCCAGCGTGGGTGCAAGGCCGGCGGCGCCGACGATGGCGTTCAACACCATGTCCGGCCGCGCCGCATCCATCAGTGCGCTGAAGGCGACATCGTGTGCCACCGTGCCGCCGCCGACGACGCACGACGTGGGAACACCGCCGCGAGCAGCCGCCTGCGTCTGCATCGTCTCGACGCCGGAACCGCAGGCAAGCCCGCACAGGATCAGATCGTCACAGGCGTCGATGACGTCGAGTGCCTGGACGCCGATCGACCCGGTGCAACCAAGGATGAGGATGCGGCGCGTCACACGTCAAGGGTAGCGGCCATCCCGGTCGGCGAGCCACCGTCCGGGCACGGGATGGACATCACGCCCACCGGGCACACGCTCGCACCGACGCCGCGCTCAGGTGATCCAAAGCGTCACGAGGTAGCCGGCGGACGCCGTGAAGAACAGCGCGTCGAAGCGGTCGAGCACCCCGCCGTGTCCGGCGAGCAGCGACCCTGAGTCTTTGACCCCGACGTCGCGCTTGATCATCGATTCGAACAGATCGCCGAGATACGCGAAGGCGCACACTACGAGGCCGATGATCAGCGAGTCGCCAAGCGACAGCCAGTCCATGTACACCCCGGCCAGGGCGACCGACAGAGTGCCGAAGACCAGGCCGATAACCAACCCTTCGATCGTCTTGTTTGGCGAGGTCCGCGGCGCAACCGGATGTGAGCCCCACATCTTGCCGCCGGCGTAGGCGAACGTGTCGAACGCCCACGTTCCCACCAGAATGTTCGTGACCGCGGCGGCGCCATGAGGCAGCTCCCGCAGCGCAACGAAGAGTCCGAGCGGCAGGCCGATGTAGATGGCTCCGAAGACGCCGACACCGATGCGCATCGTGATCTCACCACGATCGCGCAGCATGAAGCCACCGATCGGACCGAGGGCGATGCTGAGGACCACACCGGCGACCACGCCGTGGACCGGCAGGTCCAGGTCCAGCAGACCGAACACCGCGGGAAGCAGCACCGTGATCGCAGCTCCGGCGTAGGTGGCCCACCGAACCGGATCGAGGGGAGCAACCATGTTCAGGTACTCGAACACGGCGATCATGGCGACGAGCGCCAAGATCACGGCAAACGCGGGATTGCCGATGACGATGGCCGCGATTGCCAGCGCGATGCCGGGAATCGCGACGAAGATGCGACTCTTCACCCGCTACCTCGCGCCGAATCGGCGCTGGCAGCCGGCGTAGTGGCGAAGCGCGGCCTCGAGGTCGTCGGGACCCCAATCCGGCCACAGGCGATCGCTGAAGTAGAGCTCCGCGTACGCGCCCTGCCACAACAGGAAGTTGGACAGGCGCTGTTCGCCGCTCGTGCGGATGATGAGCTCGGGGTCACGCATCGCATCTTCATACATGCACGAGGCGAATTCGGCCTCACCGCCCTGGTCGCCATGGGTGGCGACGAATCGGCGTGCGGCATCGACGATCTCGCCGCGACTGCCGTAATTCATGGCGACGTACAGGTTGAGCCCCGTGTTCGGTCGGGTCGTGTCCTGTGACCACGCGATGCGTTCTTGCAGCTCCGCCGGAAGCTCGTCGAGCCGTCCGATGAACCGCATCCGCACGTTCTCCTCGGTGAGCTCCGTGGTCTCCTTGTCGATCAGCTCGCAAAACAACGCCATCAGATCCTGAACTTCGCTTTCCGGACGCGCCCAGTTCTCCGTCGAGAACGAAAAGACGGTCAGATCCTTGATCCCCAGGTCCGATGCGTGGCGGACCACCCGTTTCAGCGCCTTCGCACCCTCGCGGTGCCCCACTGCGATCGGCAGGCGACGTTCCTTCGCCCACCGCGCATTGCCGTCCATGATGATCGCCACGGATGTCGGCAGATCGCCGTCGGTGAACGACGTCGGCTCATCGTGCCGTGCGGCAAGGCCACGGAGGGCACGCGCAGAGCGAAGGCGAGAGAAACGTCCCATGGCGCGCAGGCGAACGAACCTCAGACTTCGAGGATTTCCGCTTCCTTCTTGTGCATGTGCTCGTCGATGGACTTCACCTCGGCGTCGGTGATCTTCTGCACGTCGTCCGACGCCCGGGAGACCTCATCCTTGGAGATGTCCCCGTCCTTCTCCATGCGCTTGACGTCCTGCAGCGCGTCACGGCGGACGTTGCGGACCGCGATCCGGGCGTCTTCGGCCATCTTGTGCACGAGTTTGACGTACTCCTTGCGCCGTTCCTCGGTGAGGGGCGGAACCGGCAGACGGATCAAGGAGCCGTCGTTGGATGGCGTCAGCCCCAGCTGGGCCTCCATGATCGCCTTCTCGATGCTCTTCAGGAGCGACTTGTCGAACGGCTGCACGGTCAGCAGGCGCGCCTCGGCAGCGTGGACGGTCGCCACCTGGTTGAGCGGCATCTCCGACCCGTACGCGTCGACGACGACCTTGTCCAGCAGGTGCGTGGACGCGCGTCCGGTACGGACGGTTGCGAAGTCGGCCTCAAGTGCCTTGACCGCGCCTTCCATGCGACGTTTGGCGTCGGCGAGAAGCTCCTTCATTCTGCATCCTTCGGGTTGCTGGCGACGATGGTGCCCACGTGCTCACCGCGCAGGATGCGCATCACGTTGGCCTCGTCGGCCATGTTGAAGACCATGATCGGCAGGTCGTTGTCCATGCAGAGCGTCAAGGCCGTGGTGTCCATCACCTTGAGCCCCTGCTCGATCGCGTCCATGTGCGTCAGACGCGGGATCAGCTTGGCGTCGGCATGTTCGCGCGGATCCTTGTCGAGCACACCGTCGACGGCGTTCTTGGCCATCAGGATGCACTGGGCGCCGATCTCGAGCGCGCGAAGTGCCGCGGTCGTATCAGTGGTGAAGTACGGGTTGCCGGTGCCCGCGGCGAAGATCACCACGCGACCCTTTTCAAGGTGGCGCATGGCGCGACGCCGGATGTACGGCTCTGCGACCTCTTGGATCGTGATCGCCGACTGGACCCGGGTGGAGACGTCGAGTTTCTCGAGCGCGTCCTGGATCGACAGTGCGTTCAGCACCGTGGCGATCATGCCCATGTAGTCGGCGGTGGCACGGTCCATGCCGTTGGCCGCGCCGGCGACCCCGCGAAAGATGTTGCCGGCCCCGACGACGATCGCCACATGGGCGCCAGCGTCGACGGCCGTCTTGATCTGACGGGCGATGCCGTTGATGCGCTCCGGGTCGATGCCGTACTGGCGGGCGCCGAGCAGCGCCTCGCCGGAGAGCTTCAGGAC
>CALMXK010000023.1 GCA_937871165.1 uncultured Actinomycetes bacterium | reverse complement strand
GAGATTCGCCTTAGTCTCGTGGGCTCGGAGATGTGTATAAGAGACAGGCACCACCGGGTGCGACGCGAGCTGCCCGGCCCGACGCATGCTGAGCGGACCGCAGGACTGCGTCCCAGCGGCAGCGGCTGCGCAACCTGCGTCGGGAACGCCGAGGACGGTTCGTGACCGGCGTGGCACCGGCCGCGTGCTCGCCGAGATCGTGTCATTGGCGGGCGCCGACGCGGGCGTGGTCGTCGTGGTGGCCGACGTCGCCCATCGGCGTGGGCTCCTCGACACGGTGCTCGCCCCGGCACGCATGGGAATCGATGTCGCGGTGTTCGCCGGTGAGCGCTGTGAGCGGACCGCGCTTGCAGCCCGCCTTGCGTTGGTTCGCGGCCGACCCTCGGTCATCCTCACCGACTACCAGTCCCTGGCGGACCTGGCCATCGCAGAGGACCAGCACGTGGCCGTCGTCGACCCACCGGCAGACAGCGTCGATCTGGCCCGTCTTCGCGCCGCGGCCAACGACCGCCGCCTGCACCTGATCTTCGGTGAGCCCGAGGTTGACAACGCTCGCCAGCTGGCCCACGAGCGGTGGGACGTACGGACCGTCGCCGCCGCCGCCTGGCGGGCCACCCAAGGGCGGGAGCGGGTCGACTGGGACACGATCTCCAATCTTCGGCCGGCCGAAGACGCGCCAACATTTCCCCGAGCCCGCATCGCACGCGCCCTGGCGGCGCTCACCGAGATCGGACGCGTCGAGATCACCGCGTCCGGCGTGCTCGCGATCATGGACGCGCCGGCGGCAAATCTCGCTGAAACGCCCACGGCCACGGGGGCTGCGGCCCGACTTGCAGACCAGCTGGACTTCCTCGGCCGGGCAATGACGCTCCAGTTCTGACGCACGCCGCAGGGGCCGTTTCACCGATCCGCGATATCGTTGTGTCAAATGTCCGAAGTTGCCGAACAGACCCGTCACGACAGCGAGACGCTCGATGAGCTGATCGCCGAACTCCTGCGCCACCACCCGGATGCCGACGTCGGCGCGGTCCGGGCGGCGTACGCGTTCGCAGCCAAGTGCCACGACGGTCAGCTGCGTCGCTCCGGCGAGGCCTTCATCACCCATCCGCTCGGGTGCGCAAGCATCTGTGCCCAGCTCGGCCTCGACGGCCTTGCCGTCCAAGCAGCGCTGCTTCACGACACCGTCGAGGACACGACGGCCTCACTCGAGGATGTTGAGGAGGCCTTCGGCTCCGAGGTGGCTCTGCTGGTCGACGGGGTCACGAAGCTCAGCAAGATCCACTTCCAAAGCCAGGCCGAGCATCAGGCGGAGAACTACCGCAAGCTCATCGTCTCGATGTCGAGCGACATCCGCGTCCTGATCGTCAAGCTCGCCGACCGCCTGCACAACATGCGCACGCTGAGCTACATGAGCAAGAACAAGCGCATTCAGAAGGCGCGCGAAACACTTGAGATCTATGCGCCGCTCGCACATCGCTTGGGTATCCACGCGCTGAAGAGCGAGCTCGAAGATCTGGCCTTCGGCGCGCTGCATCCACGGCGCTTCGCCGAGATCCAGCAGCTCGTCAATCATCGCCGCGCCGACCGCGACGCATTCGTGGCCGAGGCGGGTGCCTTCCTGGATCGCGAGCTGCAGGCGGTGGGCATCATCCCGATCGAGATCACCGGCCGTGCCAAGCACATGTACTCGATCTACGAGAAGATGACCCGCCGCGGCAAGGAGTTCAACGAGATCTACGACCTGACCGCAATGCGCGTCATCGTGGATTCGGTGAACGACTGCTACGGCACGGTGGGGATCATCCACTCGCTGTGGAAGCCGATGCCCGGTCGGTTCAAGGACTATGTGGCGATGCCCAAGATCAACGGGTACCAGTCGCTGCACACGACGGTGATCGGCGCGAGCGGTCACCCGCTGGAAATCCAGATCCGCACACCCCTGATGCATCGCACCGCCGAGTACGGTGTCGCCGCCCACTGGCTCTACAAGAAGGACGGCGGGTTCGACCCGCACCGTCCCGCGTGGGTCGGTCGGATGATGGAGTGGCAGAAGGACACGCCGGACGCCGGCGAGTTCATGGACACCCTGCGGTCGGATCTCTACGCCGACGAGGTGTTCGTGTTCACCCCGAAGGGTGAGGTTCGCGCACTGGCGTCCGGTGCGACACCAATCGACTTCGCCTACGACGTGCACACCGACGTCGGTCACCGTACCGTCGGCGCACGCGTGAACGGGCGGATCGTTCCGCTGTCGCACCCGCTGCTGTCGGGCGACATCGTCGAGATCCTCACCAGCAAGGCGCCACGGGGCCCCTCGCGCGACTGGCTCAACCTGGCGACCACGGGCAAGGCCCGGTCGAAGATTCGCGGCTACTTCCGCAAGGAACAGCGCATCGACGCCGAGCATCAGGGCCGCGAAATGCTGCATGAACAGCTTCGCCGCGCCGGGCTGCCAAACCAGAAGCTCGTCGGATCGCCGCTGATGCTGCAGGTGATGCAGGAGATGGGCTTCAAGAAAGCCGACGAGTTCTACATCTCGATCGGCTCCGGTCGCTCGTCCGTGCAAACGGCGGTCAACAAGGTCATCGCCCGTCTGAAACAGGGCGAGACGGTGGTCGAGGAGAACCGCGTCTCGGATCTGGAGCGGCGCCCGGTGCGCTCGCGAAGCGCCCGCCCGTCCACGGATCTCGGCCTTGCGGTCGACGGCGTTCCGGACGTCCTTGTGCGGCTTGCGAACTGCTGCAAACCCGTGCCGGGGGACGACATCCTCGGATACATCTCGATCGGACGCGGAATCACCGTGCATCGTGAGGAGTGCCCCAACGCGCAGGCGCTCATGAAGAACCCGGAGCGGTTCACGCATGTCAGCTGGGTGGGACCGGCAAAGCGCTCGTTCAACGTCGAGATCGCAATCGACGCTTGGGATCGCCCGCGGATGCTCGAAGACCTGTCACGGACCATCGGCGAAGCCGGTGCGAACATCGTCATCGCCCAGTGTCTGGTCGAGGATCAGATGGCGCGCACTCGCTTTACCCTCGATCTGGGGGATGTCGAGGGCATGCGCCATCTCATTTCCGCGCTGCGTGGCGTGGACGGCGTGGTGGACGCCTACCGGGTGACACCAGGTCATTAACCTGAGAATGCGCGCTCCGAAGACCTGATTCGGGTCGAGTCGCCCGCAACGACTGCTACCCTCACGATCCGTGCAGAAGTGGCTTGATTTGTTGACTCCCTCGGCCGCAGCCGTCGCCACGTTGGTGGCGTTGGCGCTGGTCGTCGTCGCCCTCCGTCAAGGGCGCGCGATTCGGCGCCTCGAGGAGCGTGTCGCCGACACCGACGGGGCAGCCGCCCGCATCTCGTTGGAGCGGTTGCAGTCGCTCGGACGTCGTGCCGGTGACTCGACCCGCATGAACCCGGCGTCCGTCGCGGCGGTGCTGATCGGTGCGGGCGTGCTCGGGTCCGCCGGCTGGTACTTCTTCATGCGCGACGAGCCGGCGGCGAGCGCGCAGCAGACCACGACGACATCGAGGAACCCCGCCGTCACCCCGATCCGCCAGGTGCGAACCGTCCCGGATCCGGATCCCAAGGCGCTTGTGCCGAACAAGGCCGCATTCAAGATCCTGGTGCTCAACGGATCTGGTGTCGTCGGCGCCGCGGGAAGCGGCGTGAACCCGGTTGTCGCGTCACTCGGCTATGCGACGGCGTCGCCGGACAACGCGACAAAGAGCGACATGGCACAGTCGGTGGTGGTCGAGCTGCCAGGCAAGGGCAATGTGGCCGACAACATCGCGAAGGATCTCGGCATCACCAAACTGATGGGGCAGGACGGTGTCGTCCCCGCCGCCTACGACCTGACCGGCATCGACGCCATCGTGGTGGTCGGCAAGGATCTGGCGGCGAAGTACCGCCCCTGACGCGGTGCCGCACCGTGCGGCCGCCCCGTCGTCCTAGTACTCGACCTTGCGCACGTAGGCGGACGGATAGGTCGACTTGATTCGGTTCAGCTCCTGGTCCGCCTTGGCCTTCGTCAAGTAGGCCCCGTGGAAGACCACGAAGTAGTCCGGGTTCAGCGTGGAGTACAAGCTTGAGTTGATGATGCCGCAGGCGAAGTTGTTGCTCTTCAACGTGGCGCAGTAGTTCTGCGCGTCAATCAAGTCCTCGTAGCTGCGCATGACGACCGTCCAACGTGCCTCATCGCCGTAGAGCCAGTCGTCCTCGTCGTCGTAGTTCGTCGTCGGCGTGGTGGTGCTGGAGCGTGTCACTGTGACGGTTCGCGTCGTCGTGAACGTGGTGTTCGTGGTGAACGTCGTCGCGGTCGTGAACGTCGAGAGCGTCGGAACCGTGGGCAGGGTTCCCGTCGGGAACGGGTTCGTCCCTGTGGGGAACGTCGGAAACGTCGCAATGGTCGGCTGCGTGTTGACGGTGGGCACCGATGCGCTGCCCGTCTTATCGGAGTCCTCGTTGGTGGCCGCGTAGATGATCGATGCTCCGCCGATCCCGAGCGCCAGCAGTGACGCGGCGATGAGGGCGGGGGCGGAGCGACGGGCACGAAGCGGCACTGCGAACGGTGTCGGTGCGCCGCAGGCGAGGCAGTACTGCTGGTTCGGCTCGATCTGCGTGCCGCACTCGGTGCAGACCAAGCCGGCGGGTTCAGCCGGCTGTTCGATCACGGTCGGCTCGCCGGTGGGCGCGGCGGCCTGGGCCGGATCGGGGGTTGCGTCCTCGTCGGGCAGGACGACGTGGTCGTCGCTCATGGGCGACGGACCTCCGACGTCTCCAAAATGGTGGTCGGCTGGTCACCGGGCGCGGGCGGCGGCACGTCGTCCGGGACTGCGACGCGGGCGCCGCACCGTGAACAGAATGTCGCCTCGTACTGGAACGGCGCGCCGCAGCTCATGCAGTAACCCGCAGCCGGGATCGGCGGCCCACCGCCGCGGCGGCTGTCGATCTGCCCCAAAATGGCGTCAACCTCGTTGAGCCGCGCATCGATGGCGAGCACGGCCTCGGAGCGACGGTGGATGAGTTCCGGATCGCTCATCGCACGGCGGCACAGATCAACCGCGAGTCCACCCACGTGATACACGGCGAGTTCGCGGGCATCCCACAGACGTTTGCGTTCCCGTCGCAGCTCGCCGACGGTCGGCAATTTCGCCGGGCGCGCCGGGGCGACCGGTGCGGGGGGAGCGCCGGCGGTGGACGCCTCGTGATGTACGTCGTCGGAATGCACAACTGACGTGTTTGGCGCAGTGTGGTCGGATTCCTCCATCACCGCGAAAGGCTAGGCCTCAGCAGGGCAAAACCCAAGCAATATCGGTTGCGGAACGCCGGGGCGGGGCGTGCTTAGCGGGGCGGTGTTTCAGGGGTCGCAGGAGGGATCACAGTGACGTCCGTGGCGAACTGCGTGCGGCCGCCAAGCTGGTAGCTCACATCCACGATGTCGGCCTTCAGATCCCCGTACACGCCGATCCCGAGCCCGAGCATCATGCGCCGACCGAGGCCCATCTGCTGTTTGGGGTTGATCCGCGTTCGGACTTTGATCCAACGTCCCTCGACCACATAGTCCGCGGGTTCGAGTTGCACCGAGTTCACAAACACGTCAACGGGTGTTCGTGCGCCCTCGGGCAGGGGAATGTTCCAGGTCGGCTCGCTCACCCAATCTCCAGCTGGTCGTGTCCTGCACCGGCACACCGCCGGGCAGGACATACACGCGCGGCAGGATTCGAACCTGCGACCTTTGGCTCCGGAGGCCAACGCTCTATCCAGCTGAGCTACGCGCGCCGGTTCGTGGCAGTGTATCGCACCGGCCACCACCCGCCGCGAGGCGCCCGGAGCAGACATGAGAGTCGCCGTCATCAGCGATACGCACTTTCCCGGACACGGACCCGAGCTGTTGCCGGCGTGCCGCGAGCGCCTTCGGGCCGCCGATCTGATCATCCATGCGGGTGATCTGGCGGACATGCCGACGCTCCTCATGCTGCGCTCCGTCGGCCCCAAAGTAGTCGCGGTGTTCGGCAATGCCGACGACGACGAGGTGCGCAGCGCGCTCCCGGCGACCGCCACCGTTGCGCTGCCCGGTCTGGTCCTTGGTATCACCCACAACGGTGGTGCGGAGGTGGGACGCCTGGAACGTCTGCGCCGCAAGTTTCCTGAGTGTGGCGGGGGCATATTTGGCCACTCGCACATCCCGCTCTTTGCCCAGGCCGATGACGGGTTCTTCATCCTCAATCCGGGCAGCGCAGCCGACCGGCGGCGCCAGCCGCGCCACAGCATGGCCGAGATCGAGCTCGTCGAGGGACGTCCGCCGAGCGTGCGGTTCTTCGCGGTGGACGATCCGGCGGGACCACTCGATCCGGCGCTCATCAGGGATGTCCGGTAGCGGTTAGGATGGTCGGCTGTGGATCTGTCCGTCACATTCATCGGGACCGCCGCGTCGGTCCCCACACGCTCGCGCGGCACAGCGTCGACTCTTGTCGCCCGCGGGGGTGAGCGGTGGCTGATCGACTGTGGCGAGGGCACGCAGCGCCAGCTGCTTCGCTCTGGTCACGGCCTCGTCGACGTCGACCTGATCCTGCTGACCCACCTGCACGCCGACCACGTGCTCGGCCTCCCGGGGCTCATCAAGACCTACGGCCTTCGCGGCCGTGAGCGTGCCCTGCGCGTGATCGGCCCTGCGGGACTCTCGGCGTTCATCGACCGGCTGGGGCCGATCATCGGGCGCACACCGTTCCCGTTGCAGGTTGAGGACGTTTCGGCCGGGGTGGTGCACGACACCGAGGGCGCGGTGATCGAGGCGTTCAACACCGATCACGGCATCGCGTCCTTCGGGTACGCCTTGCTCGAGGACGACCGCCCCGGGGCATTCGACGTCGATGCGGCGCGCGCGCTCGGCGTGCCGAGCGGACCGCTGTTCGGTCGTTTGCAGCGTGGCATGGATGTGGAGCTCGACGACGGCACCACGGTCCGCCCGGATCAGGTGCTCGGCGAGACGCGCGAGGGACGCACACTGGTGTTCTCGGGAGATACCCGCCCGTGTGCCACGACGGCCGACATCGCCGTGGACGCGGATCTGCTCGTCCACGAGGGCACCTTCTTGCATGAGGAGCGCGACCGCGCGCTCGAGACACGCCACAGCACGGTCCGCGAAGCGGCTGAGCTGGCGCGGAGCGCCCAGGTGCGGATGCTGGCATTGACACACCTTTCCAGCCGGTTCATGCCACGCGACGCGCGGGCCGAAGCGCTCGAGATCTACGATCGCGTCGTGATCCCGAAGGACTTCGACACCATCGCAATCCCGTTTCGCGAGCGCGGCGAGCCGGTGCTGCAGCACATTGACGACGCGCCGCGCAGCACCGAACCACCCGCGGGGTGAAACCGAATCGGGGTGATCGGGCAGGGATGTGTGTGAGCCCGAATTCCGACTGCCGATCGACCGCCACGTGAACGCCGACCAGTTCGCCGTCCACGTGGCCGACAACGTGGCTGAGCTGCATCGCTACGTGGCGCGTCGCGTCGGGCTCGATCCCGCCGAGGACATCGTCGCGGACGTGTTCATGACGGCATATCGGCGCCGCGACCGGTTCGACCCGGCGCTCGGCCCGATTCGCCCGTGGCTCTTCGGCATCGCCACCAATGTCATCCACCGTCACCACCGTCAAGAGGCGCGCCATCTGCGGGCACTCGGACGTCTGGAAGGCCGGCAGGTCGCCGCGGCCGACAGTCCAGATCCGGTCATCGGCGCGGAGCACCGGGCACTCGTCACGGCCCTGGGGCGAATGAAGACCGAACATCGCGACGCGCTGTTTCTCTTCGCCGTCGCGGGCCTGACCATTCCGGAGATCGCTCAAGCGATGGCCGTCCCGGAGGGCACAGTGAAGACCTGGCTCCATCGTGGCCGAGCGGTGGCAGCCGAGCATTTCGAACGCACGCTCGCCGAGGCCTGCGTGCCCAAGGGAGGCACACGATGAACGACGACCGTGTCGATACGGTGCTTCGTGAGTTGACCAACGGCATCGTTGCCGACGACGACGTGAACCGACGGATCGAGCGGCGTGTGATGCGACAGATCACGCGGCCACGCAGATCTCGGCGTGCGCTGCATGTCGCCGTCGCAACCGTCGGCGCGGGCGCCGTCGCGACGGGTGCGCTCCTGCTGCGCAGCACGTCGCCTCGTGACGGGTCGCCGGCGGCACGCGCCGCCAACCTGTTGCTGACGCCCGGAGTCGTCGTGGCCACCCGGGCGACTGGGCTGTCGCCCGGATCTGGCACGCCCGTCGTGCAGGAGTGGACATCGGTCGACGCGTACGGAATACGCCGCACGCGTCACATGCTGACGACGGTCGCCTCCGATGGGCGGCGGACGCCACGGGTGGACGCCGTGCTGCACATGGACCAGTCGACCGGCAAGGTCATCCGCCTCGCCAAGTGGAACCCTCCGGCGACGCTCGTGGTCGGCACGGCGGAAATGGACGCGCCGATCGGGTGGTCGACGGCGTTCGCTCAGGCCGTTCGCGACAGGCGCATGAGCGACGCTGGACACGATGGTTCGGGCAACGCGCTGGTCCGCGGCGGCGGAGCACTCGCCAATCCGGGGGGTGTCGGCGATCAGAACCCAAACTGTAGGACCACGACCACTGTCACGCTTTCTGCGACGACGGATCTCCCTGTCTCTTATACACATCTCCGAGCCCACGAGACTAAGGCGAATCTCGTATGCCGTCTTCTGCTTGAAAA
>CALMXK010000022.1 GCA_937871165.1 uncultured Actinomycetes bacterium | reverse complement strand
GTGCTTAAGCACGAGCGTGGGGCGCGGGTGACGCCAGCGCCCCGGCAGTTAACCGTTTTGGTGTCTGACACCAGAACGGTTAACTGCGGCGCCGACGTAAGATGCGTTCGTGCACGCGCTTACTCCCGCCACATTCGGCCTCCACGGGTGGCCGGAGAAGATCGCGCTCGTTGGCATCGTCCTCGCCGCCACCGTTCTGGCGTTCCTGCTCATCGGGATCGTCACACGCCGACTGGCACGCCGGGCAGGGACCATCAGCGATCCCACCAAATGGCAGCAACGGCGCACCGCCCTCACATTGCTTGCCACCATGCTGCGCTACTCGGTGCTCGTGGCAGCCATCGCCTCCGTCATCTCCATCGCCGCCGGGGCAGGCGGCATCGGCGCCATCGGCGGAAGCGCCGTGGTGGCCGTCACCATCGGCCTTGCCAGCCAGCGACTGCTCACCGACATCATCGCCGGATTCTTCATCCTCTTCGAAGGCCAGTACGCGGTCGGCGACACCATCTCGGTTGAACCGTCAAAGATCACCGGGGTGGTCGAAGAACTCGGGGTCCGCACCACGCTGATCCGCGAACCCGACGGCAACCTCAGCTACGTGCCAAACGGCCAGATCACCGCCGTGCGCCGCTACCAAGGCCCCGACACCACGCTCGTCATCACCGTTGTCACCAAGGACGCCGACGCCGCGCACCGCGCCATCAGCGACCTCGGCCGGCTGAACGACCCCACCCACAGCGTGATCGGTCCCCTCGGAGAGATCGAGGTCGACGAGATCGGACCCGGTGTCAGCATGGTGCGTGTGCGCATCGGCGCGGCAGCGACCATGACGGCCGCCGCCACCTCGATGATCGTGGCGACGCTCAAAGCGCTGCCCGACAACGTGATCGTGGGCGACCCGACGATCGTGGCACTGGCACCGGCGAGCGAACGTCCACGCACAAAAAGCCGTATCTGACCAGTATGTGAGCTATGCGGCCGCCGGCTGCATCACCTCCGTTTCGTCGCCATTGTCGAACTCACCACGCTCCGATGGGGCGATCCCGAGGATCGCGAGTGTGACCGGACCGACCGGGAAGCCGTCCTCACCCGCCTGACGAAGCGCGTCGTCCACCGTTGCGGCGAGCCCGAAGTGCAAACGAAGCGCAGCGTCAACCCCCGCGAGCCACTCACCGGGCCGGTCGACGTGCACCAGCACCCCGCCGTCGGGGAGCGCGTCGCCCACATCCTCGATCAGGTGGGTGAGCATGCGCGACGCCTGGGCGGGGTCGATCAAGGGTTGCCACCGGATCTGAAACCCCTGGAGCGCGGCGTCCAGCAGGCCGTGCTTGGATCGCATGCCCGACACGATGGTGCGCACACCCTGATCAGCCCACCAGTCGAGCTCCATCTGACGGCGAAGCACCCGGTGTGAACGCCCGCCGCCGCCCGGGCGCTCGGCGATCGCCAACCGGCCATCGATGATCCATGCATAGGTGCGAGGTTCGAGTTCCATCGGGTCGTCCTTTCGTGTTTGGACAACGATGGACCGAACCGGTGTGTCGCCGCTGTGTCGCACTGTGTCGATTGTGTGCCGACTTCGTGCCAATTCGCCACATTGGCGACCGACACGCAAAAGTCCATCGAGTGGCGAGGTCCTGCCATGGACCGCCACCACCACGCGGCGCACAATGCATTCCATGAGCACGACCACGAATCACACCACCCCCGCACTTCCCGCTGCACTGCGCCTGGGACCGGTCCACCTGGTCGTCGCGGATCTCCCCCGAGCCCGCGACTGGTACGCCCACCACCTGGGTATGCACGTCATGTCCGAGGACGCCGACACCGCCGCGCTTGGCGACGGCACGCACACTGTCCTTGTGCTGCACGAGGACAGTGCAGCCGGCGCACCCGGGGCGGAGGCCGGCCTCTACCACGTCGCGCTTTTGTACCCCAGCCGACAGGAGCTCGCTCGCGCAGCGATGCGCCTTGCGACCTACCGCACGCCGATCGAAGGGGCGAGCGACCACCGCACCCACGAGGCCATCTACCTGTCCGACAGCGAGGGCAACGGCCTGGAGCTCGCCGCGGACCGGCCGCGCGACCAGTGGCCGACGGACCTTGGATACAGCCGCGGCCCGGATCCGCTCGACGTGGCGAACCTGCTTGCCACCATCGACGGCGAGCCTGTGACGGCACAGATCGGCGACGGCCTTCGCACCGGGCACCTGCACCTGCACGTCGGTGACGTGGACCAGGCCATCGCCTTCTACCGGGACGTCATCGGCTTCACTGTGACCGCCAACCTGGGCAGCGCCGTGTTCTTCGCCGCCGGCGACTATCACCATCACCTGGGCGCAAACGTCTGGCGTGGACGGGGCGTGGGATCTGTCTCCGACCATGTGGTCGGACTCGGTCACTGGAGTGCCGAACTGCCCGCCGCCGCGGACGTGGCGGCCGTCGCCGAGCGGGCCCGCGCGGCCGGTGCCACCGTCATCGACGAGGGCGACGCCGTCACGGTGGTCGACCCCTGGGGAATGCGGTTGCGGTTCACGTCCGCGTCAGGGCGCTGAACATGCCTGGTGGCGGGATTTTGCAGGCATCCGCTACCGTGCAGGGATGCCTCGACACTATTTGACAGCGGCCCTCGCGTGCGCCGCACTCACCATCGCCGGCTGCGGCGGCGACTCCGGCGGCTCCGCAGGTGGCACGTTCGGCCAGCAGCCGCAGATCACCATTCCCAACCCGGTTCCCACCAGTCTCACGGTCACGACGCCCATCACGGGCAAGGGACCCAAGATCGGTAAGACCGACTTCGTCATCGCCCACGTGGTGGCCAAGGTCGTCCGTGGCGGCACCGAGTTCTTCAACTCGTTCAAGAACGGCACGCCGGTCGGCTTCCCGATGGGCAGCGGACAGTTGCTTCCGGGCTGGGAGACCGGGCTCGACAGCAAGACGGAGGGTAGCCGTGTCGTCATCCTCACGCCGCCTGCCGACGCGTTCGGCGAGCAGGGCAATCCCGATCTGAAGATCACCAAGGACGACTCTGTCATCGCGTCGTTCGACATCCTGAGCGTCTTCACGGCCGACGCATCGGCCGACGGCACGCCGGTCGCACCGGTCGCCGGCCTGCCGACGGTCACCGCCGAGGCGGGCAAGAAGCCGAAGATCACGTTCCCGGCCAACTACAAGCCGTCCGGCAAGCTGGTCGTGCAACCGCTCCTTCAGGGAAGTGGCGAGACGATCGTCTCCGGTGACACTCTGGTCGCGCAGTACGTCGGCGTGATCGCACCGGGCGGCAAGCAGTTCGACGCGTCGTGGGACCGCAAGCAGGTCGCGTCCTTCCCGATCGGCGTCAGCCAGGTGATTCCAGGATGGGACAAGGGGCTCGTCGGCACGAAGATCGGCAGCCGGGTCCTGCTCGTCATCCCGCCCGCCGACGGCTACGGCAAGAGCGGCAACGCACAGGCCGGCATCAAGGGCACGGACACGCTCGTGTTCGTGGTCGACGTGCTTGGACGCATCCCCGCACCGAAGCCCACCACGACGGCAACGACGGACACGTCAACCGCCGCAACGAGCACCACCCCGTAACACCTCCGGCGTTGGCGTCCATCCGGGCGCCAACGCCGATCAGGTGTTGGGTCGCCACGTCAACGCCGGCGAACTCGTGTAAGCGAGTGCGCGACAGACGTGGGCCGAACCGCTACGCTCCGCCGCCACCCCAGGTGGCTTGACGGCGGCTGTTCAGCACATCGTCGTCGGCGCGAAGGCGCGACCAGATGCGCTCGGGGTTCAGGTTCAGGGCCTCGATGAGCTCATCAAGGCGTAGAACCTCACGCGGGTCGTCGAGCCGGATGCCCACGACGTCACCATCCGCGGTGACCATCGCGACGGACTCGAACCCGTCGACGGGGCTCGTCTCCATCTTCGCAAATGGCTGACAGGTACCGATGCTGAAGTAGATCGCCAACGCTTGCCGCTCCCGTATTGATCGACGTTCGGACCCCGGGAAGGCTACTCGTTCGGCGCGCCGACCACGGCCGACGCCTGGGGCTCCTCCCGATCCGCGGGCGCAGGACCCGTCGGCCCGCTCATCCGACGTGCCCGCAGGGCGAGCGCGATGGACAGGCGCACGTTCGGGTCGTCGAGGTCGCGGCCGCAGACGGCGCGGGCCCGCTGCACACGGGCCGACAGCGCATCGGTCTCGATGTCCAAGGCGCGTGCGGTTGCCCGCAGACTCCAGCTGCACTCCACGAGCGCCTCGATGACCGCGTCAAGTGGCGGAACGTTCGCGGGCGGGCGATCGGCAGCCCGCATGAACGGCCCGAGCCACTCGTCGACGAACTGCTCCAGATCGGAGGTCTCGGCCGCAGCGGTGAGGATGCGCTCCGCGCCAAGGCGCCGGTAGCTGCTCACGACCCCCGGTCCGGCCACCCGACCCCCGATCTCGATCGCCGTCTGCGCCTGCGCGAACCGGCTGTGCAGATCCCCGGGGGCGCCGGACGAACCGGACACCCCGGCAGAAAAGGTGTCGCCCGTGACGATCCGCGCCAGGTCGGCAAGGACCAGCTCCGTGGTGCGTTCCACATGGGTCACCGCAACCGGCTCGGGGATCAATATGATGAGCGCGCCACCGCGCTCCAGGACGATGGTCCCGTCATGGCGCGCACGCATGCGAAGACTCACGCCACCCATCACCCGACGGGCGAGCACAGGGTCGGTGAACGCCCGCATCGCCCCCTCCCCGTCGGGGCGCACCACGACCACCCACGCGCGACTTCTCAGACTGATCCCCAACCGCATCGCCCGGTCGACCAGGCGCCGAACCTCGGCGTCCGGCAGTTCGCTTGCGAGCAACCCCTCGATGACGTCGCCGTGCAGGCGCGCCTCCACCTCAAGGCCGCTCTGCTCCCGTGCCAGTTCAAGGGCGATCACCGTGACGCCGTGCTCGATGGCGCGCGCCGACACCCCGTCGCGCTCCTCGCCGTGGATCACCACCAGATCCGCCAGTTTCATCGGTCCGGCCTGCACGGGATGGAGCGACACCCTCAGATCCGACCCCGCCACGTCGACCAGCCGCTCAGGGAACCCGACATCATCTGCCGACGCCACCCGGAACAACCCGTTCTCGTCGTAGAGTGCGACGGCCGTCCCGACCTGCTCGGCGATGGCCTCGCAGATGGCCTGCAAGCCCGCCCCTGACAGTGACAGCTCAGTGAACCGCCTGTGGATCTGTTCCGAGCGGCTGAGCTCATCCAGATGGCGGGCCAGACGCTCGTGCATCGCCGAGCGCTCCAGCACACCGGCCGTCTGCGCGGCGATCGCAACCAGGAACTCCACGTCCAGGTGCGTGAACACACGCCGCTCGTCCGTCTGCACGTTCAACACGCCCACGAGCCGGTCGGCCGACATGATCGGCACCGAACACATCGAGACGAAGCGCGCCTGGTCGACGCCGTGCATCCACCGAAAGCGCCGTTCCTCGCGAACGTCGGGCACCACGACCGGCCGGCGGTCCTGCGCCGCCCAGCCGGTAATGCCCTCGCCGATCTGAAGGCGCACGTGACCCACGCCGGCCTGTGCCAGCCCGTTGGTGGCCGTCAGCACCAACTCGTTGCCCGGCGACTCCAGCAGGTACACCGAGCAGACGTCCACGTCGAGGGCACCGGTGGTTTCGTCGATCACAAGCTGCACCAACGCGTCCGCATCGAGCGTCTGCGCCGCCGTCAGCGACAGGCGTTGCAAAAAGGCGAGCTCACGCAGGGATTCCATGCACCCAGGCTACGACGACCCTCTGCCCGCGGCGTTTCGCCCGACGGACAGAATCCCGCCCACCTCACTTGTGCAACAAGCCAGCTGTCAGGAGACGTCCGGGCTCACCATCGTCGCCACCAGATCATCCAACCGTCCGCGCTTGGGCACGCCGACGACACGTTCGAGGACCTGTCCACCGCGCATCAACAGGACGGTGGGCAGGCTGAGCAAGGCGTACTGCGCCACCAACTCGGGTGCCTCATCGGCATTCAGACGAACGCACGTCAAACCGTCCGTCACATGTCGCTCGGCGATCGCCGCGACGATCGGCTCAAGGCGCTTGCACGGGATGCACCACGGCGCCCAGACGTCCACCAGGACGAGTCCGTCTGCCCCGAGCACCGACGTCTGCCAGTCCTCGGGGCGAACATCGCGCACGCTCACTGGCGCATCTGCACCGGCATTCCGACGGCCACCTGCTCGTACAGCTTCTCGACATCGGGGATCCGCATGCGGATGCAGCCGTGGCTCGCGCGTGTGCCGATGGAACTCGGCGCGTTGGTGCCGTGGATGCCCACGAGCGGCGCCGACGTGCCGATCCAGCGTGTGCCGAGCGGGTTGCCCGGACCGGGCGGGATGGGACCGAGCCCCTTCGCCCACGAGCTGTCGGGCGGCGGCGTCCAGGTGGGATCGGCCTGCTTGTTCACGATGGAGTAGTTGCCCGTCGGGGTCGGGTATGCCGGCATGCCGACCGCGATCGGGAAGGTCATCACGGCCTTGCCGTCACGGTAGAGCCGCAGCTTGAAGGAGCTGAGGTCGATGACGATGCGTCCGACGAACTTCTCACGGGTCTTCACCAGGAACATTCCCGACTGACGGAGCTTGTAGCGCTTTTGGTAGCGCTTGACGGCCGCTTCCGTCTGCTTGTCGTACACGCCGGTGAGCGCGATGCGTTTGAAGCCGCGCGACTTCAGCTGCTCCTGCAGGGTCTTGACGTCCTTGCCCACGGCGCCTGGCATCAGGTCGTTGCTCCCGAAGTCCTCGGTGCTGTCGACCATCACCTGCGATGTGACGGAGCTGGTGTTGCCGGCCGGGTCGCGCACGAAGACTTTGACGGTGCTCTTGCCTTGGGGCAGGGCGCCCATCGACATGGAGAACTTGTTGCCGTCGACGGTGAGGGTCGGCGTGCCGAGTTCGGATGAGCCGACGCGGGTGGGGATCACTTCGCGGCCGTTGATCTCGGCTCCGATGGTGGTGCGATCGGGGGTGTCGCCGCGGATCTCACCGGTCAGGAGGGGATCGTCGGTGGTGAGCTTGGCGGGCAGCTTCGCCATCTTCAACTTCGGCGCCACGGTGTCGACCGTGAGGAACGCCGTCTTGGTCCGCGTGTTGCCGGCCTTGTCGACCGATTTCATCCGCAGTGTGGAGCGCCCTTCGGGCAGGTTGCTCGAAAGCGCCCATGTGCCGTCGGATGCGGTGGTGGCGGTGGCCGACCCGGTGCGCTTGGCGCCCTTCCAGTCCATGGTGATCGTTGCACCCGGCTCACTCTTGCCGGCGAACGCGACGGCGCGCTTGTTCGTTGCATCGCCCGACGGGGCGGTCAGTTGCAAGCCGGGCTGACTCGTGTCGACGACGAAAGTCCACGTGCGGTGAACCGTTCGCGAGAAGATGTTGCGGGTCGCGATCGTCACGTCCATGGTGTGCGCGCCCTCTTTCAAGGCGCTGGTGGCGACCACCATGCGACGGGACGAATCCCGTCCCACCGACTTCGACACGTCACGCCCGTCGAGCCGCACCTTCAGCTTTGTCAGCTTGCCGGCGTTCGGCGTGGCGAAGCTGACAAGCGGGCGGGTCGTCGCGACGGCTGCGTTCGGCGCCGGCTCGAGCTTCGCCAGGTCGACGCGATTGGCGTACTGCGTTCCCGCGAACGCCGACCCCGTTGCGAGCGCTGCGACCCCCACCCCCGCAACCGCCCATGCATTGCGTGACATTCCCAACGTTGCCCCCAACCCCATCAGGACTCAATGATTCCTCGATTGTAGTGACTACGCCGGTCACGACGAAACCCCTGCTGTCGTGCGCGGACCGCCGTACTGGCACAGACGGAATATTCGTGGGTCGCACCGCCTCGCTAGCCTGCGGACATGACCGAGCGGGAGCTTCCAAGCAACGTCGAGATCGCCGATCGGTTCGACCTGATCGCCGATCTGCTCGACATCGAAGGCGGCCAGTCGCGCCACCGCATCCTCGCCTACCGGCGCGGTGCGACCCGCATACGTGGCGAGCGCCAATCGGTGGCCGCGCTGGCGCTCGCAAAACGGGCGACCGAGCTTCCCGACATCGGCGGGACGCTGCAGGACAAGATCGTGGAGCTCTGCGACACGGGCCGGATCGCCGCGCTGGAGCGCCTGTCGGGTCAGATCCCGCCCGGGCTTGCCGCGATCGCCCGTCTGCAGGAGATCGGCCCCAAACGGGCACGGGCGGTGTGGTCGACGCTCGGAGTGGTGGACATTGACGGGCTCGCCGCCGCGCTCGCCGACGGGCGCCTTGCGACGGTGGAGGGCATCGGCCCCAAGACGATCACCGCGGTCACGCAGCAGCTTGCCGCCATCGCCGGTGGCGCCGACCTGAACGAGCGCATCCCCGCCGGGCGCGCGTACCCGCTGGCGGTGGAGCTCGTGGAGACGGTCCGAACAGTGGCGGGCGTCAGCCGGGCGGAGATCGCCGGTGGGCTTCGGCGCGGCGCGGAGACGGTGCACGACATCGACATCGCCGTGGCCACCACGGACACCGTCGCGCTGCAGGCGGCCATCGCCGCGAGCCCGCTCGTGGCCGAGGTCGTGTCAGCCGGCGAGCGTGGCACGGCCGTCGCCACCCACGCCGGTATCCGCGCAGAGTTTCGCTTCACGCAGCCGGACACGTTCGGCAACCTGTTGCAGCACCTGACCGGGTCCAAGGCGCACAACGTGCGCCTTCGCGAGCGCGCGGTCCGTGCGGGCCGGTCGATGTCGGAGCACGGGGTGAGCGACGCCGACGGGCAGGTGACGCGCTGCGCAGACGAGGCCGCGGTCTACGGGCTGCTCGGCCTGCCCGAGATCGACCCGGAGCTTCGCGAGGACACCGGCGAGATCGCCGCTGCCGAGGCGGGGCTGCTCCCCCGACTCGTGACGGTCGACGATCTGCGCGGCGATCTGCATGTCCACACCACCTGGAGCGACGGGCGCGACAGTCTTCCCGACATGGTCGCCGCCGCACGCGACCTGGGGCTGGAGTACCTCGGGATCAGCGATCATTCGAAGGCGCTTGCCATGGCGCGCGGACTCGATGCCGACCGGGTGCGCAAACAGTGGGACGACATCGACGCCATCAACGCGACGAACCCCGGCATCACCGTGCTCAAAGCCCTGTCTCTTATACACATCTCCGAGCCCACGAGACTAAGGCGAATCTCGTATGCCGTCTTCTGCTTGAAA
>CALMXK010000021.1 GCA_937871165.1 uncultured Actinomycetes bacterium | reverse complement strand
GCTCGGAGATGTGTATAAGAGACAGGGGTCGAAGCATTCGCACCGGGGACCACGAGACGCCGTCCGATGGTGAGAAGGTCCGTCGTCCGCATGCCGTTCGCGGTGGCGATCTGCGCGACCGTGACGCCCGATCGCCGCGCGATCGTCGTGAGCGTGTCACCTGCGCGCACGACGTGGACGCCGCCTTGGCTGGGTGTCGCGACGGTCCCGCGCGGCACGCTCGGCGCAGGCGCCCCACCGGAGGGAATGCGAAGTCGCGTGCCAACGCGAATCGCATTGGGGTTGACAATGCCGTTGGCCTGGGCGATCGCACCTGCGGTGGTGCCGGTGCGCATGGCGATCGCACCCAGCGTGTCGCCGCGACGAACGATGACGCTGTCCCCAGTTGTCTGTCGCGCGACGACCACCGGCCGCGCACCCCGTTGCGGGACGTTCAGACGCTGACCGACCTGCAGCAGGTCGGCGTTGACGATCGCGTTGGCTCGGACGATCGCGGCGGCGGTTGTGCCGTGGGCCGCGGCGATCGACTTGACCGTCTCGCCGGCCCGAACGACATGGGTCGCGCCGTGTGCCGAGGCTGATGTGGCCCACATCGCAGCGACCAATGCCGCTGCAACCGTGCACCACTTCCAGATTTGAATTCTGCGGAAAACGATCACCGCGTCAGTGTCGGCGATTGGATCGCAAACCGGTAGTCCTCCCCGGCGATCGCCGCCTCCCACCCGATCAAGCCGACCTCCCCCCTGCCGGGTGGCGGTTGCGGGAGGGGGTTGAACACCGCATGAAAACTGGTGTTTTGGTCGTGCAACACGTGCAACGCGACGGCTCCGTGCCTGAGAGCCCGATTGCAACCTCAGCCCGGTGGAGGGAACCCGATCATGATCGCCACCGCAACAAGGACCGCCGCGGCGAGTGTGAGCTCGATCCGAACACTCGGCCCGAGCAGACCAACCGCGCCTCGGTCGGAGTCGGCCAACCCGATGCCCGCACGCTCGAGGCGGGGGTGGACGACAAACCGGTTGAACGCTCCCACACCGAGCAGCACGGCAAACAGCAGAAGTTTGACGGCGAGGGCGCGGCCGTACGCCGTGTGGACGAGATCGCCGAAGGACCCGAGTTCGGCGAGTGCCCGGTAGGTCCCGGTCACTGCGAGCGTCGCCACGCACGCCACCGCCACACCCGAAAACCGCACGACGATCGCGCCCAGACGTGCGGCCGCACCGGTGGCCGCGGACCGACGAACCGCACCCCATGCGGCGAGCAGGGAAACCAGTCCGCCGATCCAGATTGCCGTCGCGAGCATGTGTGCGGCGTCGAACCCGCCGCTGAGCACGGCATCCCGACCGGCAGTCGCGTGTCCGGCCACACTGACGGCGATCAGTGCGCCGACACTCGCGGCTGCGCCGACGAGCGCGCTCGTTCGCTCCACCCCGAAGTGCGGGCGACAAGCGACGGCGCCGCAGACGACCAGTGCGGCAGCGCTCACGAGCGTCGCATGTCCGAAACGCGTCTGTGTCAACAGCGTCACGAGGTCGCCCGACTGGAGGCGACGAAGGACCGACGTGAGTCCGCAGGCGATCCCAAGACTCCCGACGACGGCCCCGATCGTCCAGGTGCGCGCCACCGTCGCTGCCAGCCGCAGCTCGACGCCGGGATCGGGCGGGACGGCCGCCTGCCCCAGCATGCGAAGCGGATTGCGATTGCCCGGAACGATGATCCATCGCGCCACGACCAGCGACCCGGCCATGGCGATGAGCGCACACAGCACGAGAAGGCGTCCAAGCACCTGGAGCGCCGGGTCGCGGACCGACCGTGTCGACACGATCGGCGCCGCCGGCTGGGTGCGATCGAGCCGGATCTGCGTGACATGCCCGTCGCGTGAGAGCACGCGAATGTCGACGGTCGGCTGTTGCGTGTGCACCGCGAGCCGGTAGTGGTCGTCGTCACGCCGTTCGACGCGCGCATCGGCCGCCGTCAGGAACGCGCGCTCGGCAGGCGACGAGAGTGTGATGTCAGTCTGGTCGGCGCCGTCGGCCGCGGACGACTGTGCCGTCACATGCGCGCTTGCGGACTGTGCCACGCCCAGCGTCAGCACAGCGACGGCGATTGCGATGGCGGAGCGGCTGTGCACGCGTCGAGGCTGTCAAATTTCGCGTGACCGTGCCACCCGTCGAACGCCGCCGCGACCGCGCCTCGACACCTGCCCGACCGGCCCTCGCGTCCGGCGTCAGCGATGCTCGCAGCGCCCTGGGCGCCACGTGGATCAACCGAAGATGAAGTGCAGCAGCAGCAACCCGAGCGTCGAGGCGACGAAGCCGGTCGAAGCGTGATGAAAGGCGGGGTGGCGCTGCATGTGGCCTTCTGTCCGAGTGGGTGTGTCACCTACATCGAGCGTCAGGCGCGAGACCGTGATACGTCCGGACCCCTCTCTCCGTTGTATTTACAGATACATCACACGGGGCACCGCTTTCAGAAGGATCGAGGCATGAGGATTCAATGACATTCGGCGACCCAAACGCGGCCGACCAGCCGGCGGTCCGACCGTAGGATTGCCCGTATGAACGAGCGGACTGACACGTCGGCCGGCACCCGCCGCGGAATCTCCTTGAACGCGATGATGTGGTGGACGATGGCCTCCGCCGTCGGACTGACGGCGATCATCCCGAGCGGTGGGCTTGTGCGCCTGACGAAGTCCGGGCTTGGATGCCCGGACTGGCCCGGCTGCCACGGCGAGGTCATCCCGACGATGACCGGTCACGCGGCCATCGAGTATTCCAACCGGGTCCTGTCATTTCTCATCATCGTGATCGTCGCCCTCACCTGGTTCCTCTCACGCCGGGCGATCAACGCCCCCAAGGGACTCTCCAAGTGGACCGGCGCGTCGGCGATCGCGTCGGTGGCGCAAGGTCCGCTCGGCGGGCTGACAGTGCTGCTCGATCTGCATCCCCTGATGGTCGGATCGCATTTTCTGCTGTCCATCGTCGCCCTGGCACCCGCGGTCGTCGCAGTGATCTTGGTTCGAGACCGGCTGAACGGTGCCGAGCGGCCGGCCGATCGAGTGCGCTCACGTCTGGGCGGTGCACTCTGGATCATGCTGTGCGCCGTGATCTCGACCGGCGTCGTGGTGACGGCTGCAGGTCCACACTCGGGTGATGAAGATGTGACGCGTCGCTTTTGGAATCTGTCCACCGCGGCGATGATCCATGTCCGGATGGTGATCGCGTTCGTGATCATGGGCGTGGCCGTGTGGGTCTGGCACCACCGCTCGGGCGTTGTGGATCAGCGGTTCAATCGCTTGGTGGCCACGTTCGTCCCGCTGCTGATCACCCAGGTGATCCTCGGCGAGTACCAGTACCGCAACGGGATGCGGTGGGGCGTGATCTTCTTCCATGTCACGACCGCCGGGCTGCTGTTCGTTGTGGCCACGGCTGCGGCATGGCGCTTCGCCCATCCCCCGCTTGCCGCGCAGACCGCCCCAAGCGACAGTCAGTCGCCGAATCCGGCGCTCCAGGCATCGAGTACTGCCGAGGCGTGATCGGGAAACGCGATGTCGGTGGGCACGGCATCGCGATGAAACCAGCCGATCTCAACCACCTCGACGGGGTCGATCGTCGGCTCCTGATCGCCCGCGAGGGTCGCGGTGAAGTAGATGTTCAGCGTGTCCTGGGTGGTGCCGTCCTCCCGGTACCGGTCCATCCACATGCCCAGCAGGCCCGTGATCGTGATGTGCAGGCCGGTCTCCTCGAAGACTTCGCGCACCGCACCGTCACGCGGCAGCTCGGTGGGGTTGCAGAAGCCGCCGGGAATGTCCCACCGTCCCGCGAACGGCGCCTTGGCGCGCCGCACCAGAAGAAGCCGGTCGTCGTTGACCACCAATGCGGCGGCGCATGGCTTGGCGTTTCGCCAGTGGGTGCGCCCGCACTGTGCACACGTGACCGGCCGGGCACCCGCCAGTCGCGTCCCACACGACGGGCAGAACGCGAAGTCCGGTTCGGCGCTCAGCGCTGCCTGTCAGCCTTGCTTTGACAGGGCACGCACCGCTCGGCATCGGGAACCGCACGGAGTCTGCCGGCGGGTATCGGTTGCTCGCAGTCGATGCACACGCCGTAGGTGCCGTCCTTGATGGCGCGCAAAGCGCGCTCCACGTGATCGATGCGCTCTTTCGCACGTGTCTGGAGGCGAAGGTCGTGTTCGCGCATCTCCGCATCGGTCGCGGCTTCCGCGGGATGATGATGCCCGTCGGAGCGCTCGTTGCCGTCTGCCGCGAGGTCGTGTTTGCGCTGCAGCTCAAGGAGCTCCGCCTCCAAGTCCTCAAGGCGTTGTTCCGCGCTGCGTGATTCGTCTCCGTTTGCCATCACCCGTCATTCTCGCACCCTGCAACGGAACTGTAAAACCCCCCAGGCGCATCGTGAGACGCAGCCCCTGAGGCACTCAAGCCCCGGTCCACGAAACGCCGGACGGGGCTTGTCTCGGCAGTGGGGCCCGACCCTGTGACGTGTGGGCTGCAGAACCGGTCCGAAACAGCCGATGACGGACGGAAGCTCCCGCAAAAGGACCAAATGCGTTTCAAGCGCCGCACAATTCCCGGTACACTCGCTGTCGTGCCACGTCGAATCCGTCTCACCGCCGCAGCAATCGCAGTCGGCGCGACACTCTTTGCGTCCGCGATGCAGGCAGGTGCGGCAACCGACGCCAAGGCGGCGCTGCGCTGCGTGGCTCCGTTGGACGCCGCAGGCATTGACGCGATTTTGAGCGAAGGTGGCAGTCCACTCGCTGGACAGGGTGCGACGTTCGTGAGTGCGGCGGCCTCTGTGGGCATCGATCCTCGGGCGCTCGTCGCAATCGGCGCGCATGAGTCGGTGTTGCTCACATACGAGCCCGCCGCCGCCATCCACAACCCGTTCGGAATCGGTCCGAACCGACGCTACAGCGACGACGCGGCGTCGATCACCGCCGCTGCGCAGCTCCTTGCCCGCAACTACCTGGCAGAAGGTCGGCTCACGATCGCCCAGATCAGCGGCAAGTGGGCGCCAATCGGGGTCGCGAACGATCCGACGAACCTGAACGCCAACTGGACGACCGGCGTCGGATTCCTCTATCGGCGCCTCGGCGGCAACCCGGATCAACCGATCACCCTCGCCGCACAGTTCGCCGCCACCTGCGGTGGCACTGCACTTCAGCCCGCGGCTCCTCAGGTGACCACGACGGCGACGCCCACCGTCGAGGACGTCAACCCCCTCGTTGCGGCCGGACCGCCGGCGCCGAACGCGATCGTCTGGACCGGGCGGGCACCGGTCACGACCGGACCCGGGATGGCGGGCGGGAACGATCCGCTGACCGGCGAGCCCGCCACGATTCCCGGCTTCAACTTCCCCCTTCTTCCCGGCGACGCCACGGTCACGGTCGCGGACACGTTCGCGCAGACCGCACCGGCCGGCGCGAGCGGCTGCTACCACCTTCCCGCACGGTGCACCACCGAGCTTCGCGGCACTGCGGGACTTCCGGTCGTCGCCTCGCTCAGCGGGACGCTCATCGCCGCCACCGCGCAGGAGCAACGCGACGGCGTGGCGTTCTGGATTCGCACCGCGGGGCGCGATCGCATCGGCTACAGCGGTCTTGGCACGTACGCACCGCAGATCGCTCATCGCACAGCGGTGAGCGCCGGTCAGGTGCTCGGTATCGCGCCCACCTCGCTCACGGTGACGTGGCAGCGTGACGGCCACCCGATCAACGCCGCTCCGCTCTTGAGCGCGACCCTCCCGGTGCGCCCGTAGCCGCTCCGTCCGGGGGGCGTCGGAAACTGGACTTTCGGGGAGTATCGGGCGTGCGCCGTTCGGCGTACATTTGTGGTGGTTCTTCGGAGCCTCCGCGTGTTAATTGAGCGCGCTCGGATGCGGGATTCGCCCTCCTTGGATGTGGAGGGAGCTCGTCAGGGCGCCTTGGCCCAGACTTGAGTTTGCGCGCTCACCGACCCGGAGGCTCAGGACCATTTCCCCCGGACACGGGTAGCCTCTGGCCGTCAGCAACGACCCGAGGGAGCGAAGCGATGAAGGCAGTTCAACTCACCGAGACAGGTGCTCCTGACGTCCTTCGAGTGAGCGAGGTTCCCGACCCGACCGCCGGGCCCGGGTCCGTTGTTGTTCGCATCAAGGCCGCCGCGCTGAATCGCCGCGACGTCTACCTGCGCAAGGGCATCGCCCCCTCCCCGCTTCCGGTCATCCCGGGCTCCGACGGCGCGGGAGTCGTCGAGGCGATCGGTGACGGTGTGACCACCGTCGCGGTGGGCGACGAGGTCATCATCCTCCCATCGCTCGCGTGGGGCGCCGGTGAGGCTGCTCCGGCGCCGGGCTTTCGCATTCTCGGCGGCCCCGACAACGGCACCTACGCCGAGCTGATCGCAATTGCGGCGGAGAACGTGTTCCCCAAGCCGGCCCGACTTTCCTGGGAGCAGGCGGCGGCCCTCCCGCTCGCCGGGCTCACCGCCTACCGGGCGCTCCACAGCCGTGCCCGTCTCGAGGCCGGTGAGACGGTGCTGATCCTCGGTATCGGCGGAGGCGTGGCGACGTTTGCGCTGCACCTCGCCAAGGCCGCGGGTGCACGGGTCGTGGTCACATCGTCAAGCGACGAGAAGCTCGCCACGGCGGCCGACCTCGGCGCCGACATCGGCGTCAACTACACCACCGAGGGCTGGGTGGACCAGGTCAGGACGGCGACGGACGGTGGCGTCGACGTCGTCATCGACTCGGTCGGCTCAACCTGGCCGGACAGCATCAACAGCTGCCGACCCGGCGGACGCGTGGTCGTGTTCGGCGGAACCGGTGGAGCCAAAGTGGAGCTGATGGTGCGGCCCATGACCACCGGTCAGATCTCGCTGCTCGGTTCGACCATGGGAAGTCCGCGCGACTTCGCCGGGCTGCTTGATGCCGTCAACGCTCAACGATGGGTCCCGGTGATCGACAGCGTACGGCCGCTCTCCGAGGCGGCCGACGCGCATGCCCGCGAAGAAGCGGGCCGGCACTTTGGCAAGCTGGTGCTGGTTCCGTGAGGCGGTCACTGCTCACCGCACTGTGCGAGGCCCCCGGTCCGCCGGGCGCGGAAGGCCGCGTGCGCGACATCGTGGTGCCCGAGTTGGAATCGATGTGCGACCGCGTCGAGCGTGATCCGCTCGGCGGCGTCACCGGCCTCATCGAGGCCGACGGTCCGACGCTGATGTTCGCAGCGCACATGGACGAGATCGCGCTCATGATCACGCACATCGACGACCGCGGCTATCTGCGCGTGGTGCCACTTGGCGGATGGGATCCGCGCACGTTGATCAGCCACCGGGTCACGGTCCACGGCCGTGAGGACATCCCGGGTGTCGTCGGCACCACACCGGTGCACCTGCAAGATGACGCGGCCAAACAACGGACGCCGCGCGTCGAGGATCTGGCCATCGACACGGGCCTTGCACCTGCCGAGGTCCATCGCCTTGTCCGCCAAGGAGACGTTGCGACACGGTCACGGACCCTGGAGCCCCTCGGCCGGCTGCTTACCGGCAAGAGTCTCGACAATCGCGTGGGCCTGTTCGTGATGCTCGAGGCGCTCGCCGAGCCGGTGACACCCACATGCCGCATCGCGGCTGCAGCGACCGTTCAGGAAGAGGTTGGGCTGCGTGGCGCGAAGGTCACAACCACGCGCATCGCCCCCGATGTCGCCCTGGCGATCGACGTGTGTCCGACCGATGACGGCCCGGGCGGTACCGTGTCTGCGGGAACGACCCGCATCGGCGAAGGCGCCGCGATCCGGATCATGGACGCCAGCGCCATCGCGTCACGGGCCCTCGTCGATCTGCTGGTCGACATCGCCGAACGCAAGGACGTGCCGTACCAGTTCCACGTGGCCAATCGGGGCGGTACCGACACCGGCTCCATTCAGCTCGCCGGCACCGGTGCGATCGCGGGATGCGTGTCGATTCCGACCCGCTACATCCACACCAGCGTTGAAGCCGTGCACCCCGACGACATCGCGGCGGCGATCACACTTGTGGGCGGGCTCAAGGAACGCGCCCACGAACTCGTTACGTAGTGCGCCCTCGCCTCGCTGACCCACCCGGCAAATAGATCAGGACCGCGCGGGCGCCTTTCGCACCGCAATCGACACGGTTGCATCGGTCGAATCGAACTCGCCCGTGCGCAGGCGGACGGTGACCGTCCACGTTCCTGACGCCGACAGCGGGACCGACCGTGCCAGGTAGTGGCCCGGTTCGTTGCGTTCGGTCGGTGCGCTGATCGGACCGAGCTTGGCCTTCTCGTTGGTGAACGCGACGCGCACCTCGTCCGGATCGACCGATCGACGGTCCTTGCTCAGATAGATGTGCACCAGGTTCGGCCCAACCCGAGCCGGGTCGACCACGACGCGAACGTCGGTGCCACCCACAGACGTGGTGGCCGTCACCGGTCCGGCACCCGACCCCACGGCGCGCGCAGGCGGCTCGGCGATCAGCAGTGTCGTCGCCGCCACCACCCCCGCCAGGAGCACCAACTCGACACCGATCTGACGACGCATCCGCCGGACGACCGGGGCACTGCCGATCGACGGCTTCGAACGCAGCGTCCACCGGTTCAACCCGCCGACACCGATCAACAGCACCGCGAGACCGATCTTGACGACAAGGTGCCAGCCGTAGCGGGTGCTGAACAGGTTGCCGATCCCGTCGAGCTCACGCAGACCGCCGAGTGCTCCGGTCAACACGACGACACCGACACTGGCGACAGCCACCCGCGAGAACCGTGGCAACACCTCCGCGGCAACGGCGCCGCGATCGGTGCTGAGGGCGAGCGCGAGCGCCACGAAGACGAGCCCGCCGGTCCACACCGACGCGGCGCCGACATGCACCGCGTCCATGATGACGCCCGTGACACCCAGCGATACCGCATGTCCCGACAGGGCGGGCGTCAGCGTCAGCAGTCCGGCGCATGTCCACAACGTCGCCACCGTCGGCAGCCCTCGGTGTGACGACACGCCCCAGACGGCGACGACGGCGACGACTTCTGCGATCAGCAACTGTGCGACGCGCACCTTGCCGAACTGGGTGGTGACCACGTCGCCGATCAACCCGCCCGTGTTCGCTCCGCCGATGGTCAGTCCGCGAAGCTCCGCACCCTGGAGCACCACCGTGATCGCCGACGAGATCGACAGGACGAACGCGCTGCCGGACACGATGTACCACAGCTTCGCCTCCCCACTTCCGGCGCGTCGCGACATGAACGTCGTGAGGGCGACGATGCCGCCGACCAGGAGGATGAGCATCGTCAGGTTCCACCACCGTGCCATGCTGGCAAGGACGCGGATCCATGTGGGCGGGCTGCCCGTCCCGATGGTGCCGATGATGCCCTCGGGGTTTGGTCCGCGCTTCTTGACGTGGAACACGAACGCGCCGTTGATGGCGTGGCCGTCCGATGACAGGGCCCGCCAGGCCACGGTGTAGGTCCCCGGAGCGAGGGTCCCTGTGATCGGCGTGCGCGACACGTTCGGACTCACGAGTTTCTGGCTGCCGACGGCCACCTGATTGGCGTCGCCGTCAAAGAGCTGGATCGCGCCGACCGGTTCGATGCGCTCTGAGAACCGCAGATCGATGGCCGTCGGCGCGGTCTTCAAGAGCTCGTCGTTGGCAGGCGTGTTCGCCTCGAGGACCGCGTGTGCGAAGGCTGAGGTCGGCAGGCCGAGAACGGCGATGAACACGGCCACGAGGAGGATGAAGCGTCGATGCATTCGGCTCATGATCCAATCTGGAGCGGAACGCTCCTGGTTGCCGCCCACAGGCACAGCCCGACGCCGACCACGATGACCGCTGCGCATGCCGTGAGTGCGACATGGCCGCGACGCGACGCCGGAAGGGAGCGCTCAGGAGCGACCAACGCGAATGCGGCGATCGCCCCGCCGATGATGCCGCCGATGTGGCCGCCCTTGGAGATCCCGTCGATGCCGAACGTGAACGCCAAGTTGAACGCCATGACCGCGATCAGGTCGCCGCCGACACGCCCGCCGCGCAGCCACTGGACGACCATGATGGCAGCGAGCAGTCCGAAGATCCCGCCGCTCGCGCCGACCGTGGGGACGTTCGGGGTGTGAATCAGCGCGCCTGCCGATCCCCACACGATGGCGGCCAGGTAGATCCCCAGGTATCGCACCGGACCAAGTCCAGCCTCGACGATCGAGCCGACGACCCAGAGGCTGATCATGTTCATCGCGAGATGGATCATGTTGGCATGCGTCAGCGCGACGGAAACGATGCGCCACCACTCGCCGTCGGCGACATCCGAACCCAACAGCTGGAGTGCGCGGGTGACCCCGCCGCCAATCCCGCCGAACGCGCCTGCGGTGTTCGTGACGAGCTGGGCCACGTACATGACCGTCGTGACGACGATGAGCGCGACGGTGACCGGCACGCGCCCGCGTCGGTAGGACTGCTGGACGACGCGGCGTACGCCGGTGGGCGCCCCGGCACACTCGGCACACCGGATTCCGACCGGCGTGGAGTGCATGCAGTCCGTGCAGATCGGTCGCTCACACCCTGAACAACGGACGAGCGTCTCGCGATCGGGGTGCCGGTAACAGTGCTGCGCGACGTCGTTGTGGGGTTCCGGCACGGCTTGATCGTATCCCGCGTTGGGCGCCTGCTGCCCATGGGGCGGGCGCGTCAGGGTCAGTCGGCGGCCACTTCTTCCCATTCCGCCATGCGCCAGGAGACTTCCTCTTGCACCTGACGGTGGCGCTCGCCGAGCGCCGTGACCTGCTCGTGGTCGCTGAAGACCTCAGGTGTCGCGAGTTTGGTCTCGATTTCCTTGAGCTCATCCTCGAGCGCGGCGATCTGCGCTTCCAACTTGGCGGCTTTGCCCAGGTTGCGCCGCTTGCGGGTCGGATGGGCCACCGGTGGTGGCGACGCCTTGGGCTTGGACGGAGCCGGTGGCGGTGGCGGCGAAGCGGTCCGCTCCTCCAGCTGACGCAGCAGGTCGGTGTAGCCGCCTTCCCGCATCACGACGGTGCGGTCTTCGAGCGACAGCGTGTGCGTCGCAATGAGATCGATCAGCGCGCGGTCGTGGGTGATGAGGATGATCGTCCCGTCAAAGGCCATCAGCGCCTCTTCGAGCGCTTCGCGACTTTCGATGTCCAGATGGTTGGTCGGTTCGTCGAACACCAGGACGTTGCCGCCGCGCGCGATCATCTGCACGAGCGAGACACGTCGCCGCTCGCCGCCGGAGAGCATTTCGACACGCTTCTCCACCATGTCGGCGCCGAAGAGAAACCGACCGAGCAGGGATCGCGCCTGGGTGTTGTTCAGACTCGTTCCCGCCAAGACACTTTCGACCAGCGTCTTCATGGGATCGAGCTCGTCGGCGTGCTGCGAGAAGTAGCCGACCTCGACGCGGTGTCCGATGGTGAACCGACCGCTCAGTGGGCGACGGACGCCCATCAGTGTCTCGACGAGGGTCGTCTTGCCGGCGCCGTTCGGCCCGACGATCGCCACACGCTGACCTCGTTCGATCGCGCACGTCACGTGCTCGATGAGCGGGTGATCTTTCGGCCCGATGGCGAGGTCGTCGACCTCGACGACCACGCGAACCGGCTGTTCGGACTTCGGAAACCCGAATGCCAAGGACTTTTCGCGGCTGGGGGCGTCCACCCGTTCGATGCGGTCGAGCGTCTTTTGGCGCGAAGCCGCCTGACGCGACTTGGTTCCCGCGCGCCAGCGCTCCACGAACCGTTCCAGCCGTGCAATCTCCTTGGCCTGTGCCTCGGCAAGCTGCGCCTGACGTGCGAGCGCCTCGGCCTTGGCGCGCCGGAACGTGGAGTAGCCCATGTTCCAGACCTTGGGGCGCTCCGGATCCATGTCGAGCACGACGTTCGCCACGGACTCCAGGAACCAGCGGTCGTGCGACACGATCACGACGGCGGCGTTGACTTCGGACAGGGCGCTCTCGAGCCATTCGACCGAGCCGAGGTCCAGGTGGTTGGTGGGCTCGTCGAGCAACAGCACGTCTGGACGTGACACGAGCGCCCGGGCGAGCGAGGCGCGCGTCAACTCACCCCCGGAAAACGACTGCAGCGGCCGGTCGAGCCAGGCCGCTTCGATCCCGAGCCCGCGTTCGACCCGCTCCAACCATGCGTGTGACTCGTAGCCGCCGAGGCGCTCGAACTCGCGCTGCGCGCGGTCGTACTCGGCGAGCACCTCCGGGCCGTGGTCACCCCCGGCCATTCGCACCTCGAGTGCGCGAAGCTCGGCTTCAACCGTTGTCAGACCGGCGAGGCCCTCGGCCACGTACTCGCCCAGTGTGACGTCGCGATCGAGCGGCGGACGCTGGTCGTGCAAGGCGACCACGGCGCCCTTGGGAAAGGCGATGGTGCCCGCGTCCGGGTTGATCTGGCCGGCCAGGCAGCGAAGCAGCGTCGTCTTGCCGGCGCCGTTTCGGCCAACGACGGCCAGACGGTCGCCCGGTCCGATCGTGAACGCGACGCCGTCAAAGAGGGTTCTGGCGCCAAACGCCTTGGTGAGGCCAACGATCTGCAACGCCAAGTAGGGTAGCGGGGATGAGCACGTCCGCACCCGTCATCCGTACCCAAGCCGAAATGACGGAGCTCGCGGACCTGATTCGCGCCGCCGGATCGTTCGCCCTGGACTTTGAGTTCCTGTGGGAGCGCACGTACCGGCCGATCCCCTGCCTGGCGCAGATCGCCATCGAAGACGACGTGTGGATCATCGACCCGATCGAGGGCGCACCACTCGACGAGATCTCGGCGCTCGTCGCCGACCCGGCCGTCCTGACGATCATGCATGCGCCGTCGGCCGATCTCATGCTCCTTGCGATGCACTTCGGCACCCGGCCGGCCAATCTGGTGGATGTCCAGTTGATCGCCGGTTTCGTCGGCATCGGTGCGGGCCAGAGCCTCGGAACGCTGCTCGATCGCGTCCTTCGGATCCGCCTCGCCAAGACGGAGAGCTTCAGCGACTGGAGCAAGCGTCCGCTGACCAAGGCGCAGCTCGGCTACGGCCGGGAGGACGTCCTGCATCTGTTCGACCTGTACCGGGAGCTGACGGCGCGAGCCGACCGCATGGGTCGTGGCGGATGGGTGGCCGAAGAGCACGAGCGCCGGTACGGCCCCGACGTGAAGATCCTGTCCGACCCGTTGGATGCCTGGCGCAAGGTCAAAGGCCAGGGTCGGCTCAATGGTCGTGAGCGTGCGGTGCTGCAGCATCTGGCCGCGTGGCGTGAGGATGAGGCGGCGCGCAGGGACCGGCCGACCGGATGGTTGATGCAGGATCGGGCGCTGGTCGATCTGGCGCGCCGGCGCCCGAAGGATGTTCGGGCCCTCGAAGCGACCCGCGTGGGTGAGCGGATGCGTCCGCACGAGCTCGAGCGTCTGCTCCAGGTGGTGCAGGGGGCCGAATCCGCCCCTGAGGTGACGTTGCCTCCCGCTCCCCCGCCGGAGGTCGCAGATCGCGTCGAGGTACTCGGGTCGCTCGGCCAACTCATCGTGTCGACCCGCGCGGCGGCATCGCAGCTGGCGTCACAGCTGGTCGCCACCCGCGGTGAGATCGAGAGCTTCATGACCGACGTCGTGCTGTCGCGTCCGCCGAGCGGCCAGCTCTCCACCGGCTGGCGCCGCGAGCTCGCCGGTGACGCGTTGATCGCACTCGCCGAAGGACGTTTGGCGCTTCGGCCGACCACCGCTCCTCCGTACGTCGAGGAAGTGCCGGTCTGAGAGGTCACTCGACGGCCGCTGCCGGCGGACGTCGCAGATCCACGTCGGGGTCCACCCAGCCTGCTCCGCCGGTCTGTACCTGCGTGCGGGCACCGCGAGCATCCATTCCGACGCGACTACGAGGTGGGGGTGCCACCCTCCACCATCGGGGCCAGATCAGCCATCGCCGTCACGAGGGTGACCCGCGCGATGGACGGCGCGTTGACTGTGAGCGGAAGGATGTCTTCCTTGGTGCGTTCCACATACGTGCGCGCCCACTTGCGGTACTGGTCGCCGGTGCGCATCACGAGTGCCTGGATGGATCGCAGATTGTCGGTCCGGTCGGCGAGCTTCAACACGTGCGCTTCCGGCGGAGCGAAGCGCAGCATGCGCTCGTAGTGCACGGCACACGCGGTGCGCTCGCGCCCGGCCGGTGCGGTCATCCACTTCACCAGTTCAGCGATCTTCGGCCCAAATCCCTCGGCCACCTCATCCACCGTCGTCGGTGTATCCTCGACCACGTCGTGCAGGAGCGCAGCCCCGACCAATTCCGGCGTCGCCTGTCCCCACCGGGCAAGTTCGAGCGCAACCCGCACCAGGTGCAGCCAGTACGGCGTGTCGGATCCGCGCCGCTGCTGCCCGGCGTGGCGTGCCTGCGCGAAGGCCAGCGCTTGGCGCAGCCGTACGCGCTCCTCGTCCGGGTACCCGGCGACGAACTGCAGCCACGCCCGCTCGACCGCCTCCACGGTGTCGAACACCGTGGGCCACTCCAGGATCGCCGGCGCCACCGGAGACATGGAATTTGCGGCCTCGGCGAGCGTTGGGGGTTCAAGCGGTGACGATGCCATTCAAAGCCAGGGTAGCGCCTACTCGGGGTGAACACCCAATCCTTCGGCGAGTTGCCGTCATCGACCTCGGTTCGAACACCTTCCGACTGGTCGCGTTCAGCTACACCCCGCACGGGTCGTTCCACCTGACCGACGAGATTCGCGAGACGGTCCGGCTGTCTGCTGGTGCCGTCGACGGACGCCTGCATGACACCGCGATCGCCCGCGGCTTGGCGGCCGTGCGGATGTACGTGGCGTACTGCCAGCGCACCGGCGTCGAAGAGGTCATCGTCGGCGCAACCAGTGCGATTCGCGACGCCACGAACCAGCGGGAGGTCCTCGACCTGTTCCGTGAGGCCGGGCTCGAGGCCCGGGTGCTGTCCACCGAGGACGAGGCCTACTACGGGTATCTCGGCATCGTCAACAGCATGCCCTTGAAGGATGGCTTCTTCCTGGATGTCGGCGGTGGAAGTGCGCAGGTGGGCCGGGTCACGTCACGCACACTTGAACGGAGCATGAGCGAACCCCTCGGCGCGGTGCGCATGACCGAGGCGTTCTACACGGACGAACCGGCCAGTCGCGGCCAGGTGAAGGAACAACGGCGCCACGTCGAGGCGTGTCTGGCGAAGTACTCGTGGATCGGTTCGGACGGCCTGCCGCTGTTCGGCACCGGCGGCACCATCCGCACGCTTGCCGCCATGGCACAGCGCGCGAGCGACTATCCGCTGAACGACGTTCACGCCTACACCCTGCATGCCCAGGCGATCGAGAAGATCATCGACAAGCTCTCCCCGCTCGCCCCGGCGCAGCGCGTCAAGATCCCGGGACTCAAGACCGACCGCGGAGACATCATCCTGGCCGGCGCGGTGACCGTGCTCTCGGTCATGCGTGCGCTCGGTGCCGAGACCATCGAGGTCTGCGGTGAGGGTCTTCGCGAGGGGATGTTCTACGAGCACTATCTGGCGCCCCGGCGGCCCCCGATCATCACGGATGTGCGACGCAACACCGTTGAGAACCTGGCGGGCAACTACGGCGTCGATCGCCCCCACGCCGAACATGTGGCGCGCCTGGCGCTCGAGGTGTTCGACGGGACCGCGCGCGTCGGGCTGCACGAGGGGTCGCGCGTCGAACGCGAGTGGCTGTGGGCGGCAAGTTTGTTGCACGACGTGGGTGTGATCGTCGACTACCACGACCACCACAAGCACGGCTTCTACCTGGTGTTGAACGGCGGCATGCCGGGCTTCACCCACCGAGAGCTCGTGTTGATCGCACTGGTCATCCGCGCACACCGCAAGTCGCTCCCCAGCGGAGACTGGCTGCAACCGGTGCTCGAGAAGGGCGACTACGCACGTTTCCTGCGCCTGGCGAGCTGTCTCCGCCTTGCCGAGCAGTTGGAGCGTGACCGGACGCAGCAGGTGAGGTCGGTCACCGTCGAGCGTCACGACGACAGCGTGCTGCTTCGCCTGAACGGCGAGGTGGACCACTCGGTCGCGGTCTGGTCGGCAGCGCCGGAGGCCGAGGTCTTCCGGCAAGCGTTCGGCGCACGCCTGGAGCTCGTCGCAGAGCATGCGGAGCTTGCGGTTCGGCGGGTCGACGACGGGACGAGTCCCCCGGACGCGTCGGGG
>CALMXK010000020.1 GCA_937871165.1 uncultured Actinomycetes bacterium | reverse complement strand
TTCAAGCAGAAGACGGCATACGAGATTCGCCTTAGTCTCGTGGGCTCGGAGATGTGTATAAGAGACAGGGCAAGACCCTCCCCGGCGTCGCGGCACTCCCAAAATCATGAACACACGCACACCGCTTGTCGCGGGCAACTGGAAAATGCACAAGACGGCCGCCGAGGCCGCCGAATACTGTGCCGCACTACGCGCCGAGGTGGGTGATGTGAACGGGGTGCAGATTGCCATCTGCCCGCCGTTCACGGCGCTCGAGTCGTCGGCCGGCGCGCTTGCCGGCAGCACGATCCAGGTGATGGCGCAGGCCGTGCACGAGGCGGCGTCCGGTGCACACACCGGCGAGATCAGCGGGGCCATGATCGCGGCCACCGGCGCCACCGGCACGCTTGTCGGCCACTCCGAGCGTCGCGCCGCAGGGGAGACCGATGCACAGGTCGCCGCGCGCGTTCGCGCCGGTCTCGACGCCGGGCTGTTCGTGATCATGTGTTGCGGCGAGTCGCTTGAGCAGCGCGACGCCGGCGAGACGCTCACCTGGCTTGAAGGACAGGTCGAAGCCGGCCTCGCCTTGGTGTCTCCTGAGGAGCAGGAGCGCATCGCCGTCGCCTACGAGCCGATCTGGGCGATCGGCACGGGCCGTACCGCGAGTCCCGAGCAGGCGCAGGAGGCATGCGCGCATGTGCGTGCCGTCGCTGGACGCCGGTTCGACGGTGCCGCCTTGCGAGTGCTCTACGGCGGAAGCGTCAACGAGGCGAACGCCGCCGAGCTGATGGCCCAGCCGGATGTGGATGGCGGTCTGGTCGGCGGCGCAAGCCTCAAGGCCGACGCCTTCGCACAGATCGTCCGCGCGGCGCTCTGATGGCGCCACCGCTCGTCCTGGTCGTCATCGACGGCTTCGGGATCGCCCCGCCAGGGCCGGGCAACGCGGTGACGCTTGCCCGCACACCGAACCTGGACCTGCTCGCTGCACAGGGCTCCGCGACGCGCCTCAGCGCATCGGGACTTCCCGTCGGGCTGCCCGACGGACAGATGGGCAACTCCGAGGTCGGCCACCTGAACCTCGGTGCCGGACGGCGTGTCGCACAGATGCTCGTGCGCATCGACGAGGCCATCGTCGACGGCTCCATCCGTCAGGTGCCCGCGCTCGTTGACGCCATGGACCGCGCCAAGGGACACGCGCTGCACTTCGTCGGATTGCTTGGCGGCGGTGGTGTTCACGCCAGTCAACGCCATCTGGAAGCGTTGATCGCGATGGCGCGCGAGCGCGGTGTGGAGCGCATCTACGTGCACGCGCTGACCGACGGTCGCGACTCGCGCCCCGATGCCGCACTCGGCTACATCCAGGCGCTTGAAGGTGACGACGTGACCGTCGCCACGGTGTGCGGTCGCTACTGGGCGATGGACCGTGACAAGCGCTGGGATCGCACCAAGCGCGCCTACGACGCCATGGTGCACGGGGCCGGGGAGTCTGCGCCGACAGCCGCCGAGGCCATCCGCCGAAGCTACGACGCCAAGGTGACCGACGAGTTCATCGAACCGTTCGTGATCGGCGACCCCGCGCTTGGGCGGGTGCGTGACGGCGACTCGGTCATCTACTGGAACTTCCGTCCCGACCGCGCGCGCCAGCTCACGCAAGCGCTCGGTGAGCCGGCGTTCGACGGGTTCGATCGCGCAGGCGGGCCGATCCCGCATATCGCGACGATGACCCGCTACCGAAGCGAGTGGAACTATCCGGTCGCGTTCGAGTCCGAGGACGTCCGGCAAGGGCTTGCCGAGCATGTCAGCGGCATGGGTCTCACGCAGTTGCACGTGGCCGAGACAGAGAAGTACGCGCACGTCACCTACTTCTTCAACGGTGGGCGCGAAGCGCCGTTCGACGGGGAAGAGCGCGTGCTGATTCAGTCGCCACAGCACGTGGCGACCTACGACGAAGCACCCGAGATGAGCGCCCGCGGCGTCGGCGACGCCGTCGTGGCGGGCATCACCGCCGTCAAAGCGCCGCCGCTGATCATCGTGAACTTCGCGAACGCCGACATGGTCGGCCACACCGGTGTGGTGTCGGCTGCCGTGCGCGGCATCGAAGCCGTCGACGCCTGCATGGGTGACATTCGCGCAGCCGTGGCCTCGGTGGGCGGACTGCTCGCGGTCACTGCCGACCACGGCAACTCAGAAGTCATGATCGAGCCCGACGGCAGCCCCAACACGGCGCACACCATCAACCCGGTGCCGTTTTGGATCGACCGGCCAGGCATCAATCTGCGAGAGGGCAAGCTCGGCGACGTCGCCCCGACGCTCTGCGCCTTGAACGGGTGGGACCCCTCATCGCTCATGACCGGTGAAGCGCTGATCGACTAGTCGATCAGCGCTGCGCGTCAGCGCGGCAGGTTGTGCAGGGCGGCGATCACGTCGTACGCCTCGTGCACGATCTGGGCGACGATGTCGCTCGCGCCCAGGTCGGTGGAGCCAAGTCCCGCCGCCTGGCCGGCCCACAGCGTGCTGTGCTCGGACCCTCCGCGACGGGCGTTCTCTGCGCGGATGTCCGCCCATGCCGAGGCCTGACGGGGGTAGCCGAGTGACGGTCCGCCGGCGGCTTCCAGGGTGTCGAGAAGACGGTTGCGAAGCCCACGCGCGGGCCGGCCCGACAGCGACGTGATGATCTCGCTGTCGGTGTCGTGCGCCGTGTGCAACCGCTCACGGTAGGCGTTGTTGACACCGCTTTCGAGTGCCAGGAGGAAGCGCGATCCGAACTGGGCGCCTTGGGCGCCGAGCGCGAGTGCCGCCACCAGCCCTGCGCCGTTCATGATTCCTCCGGCGGCGATCACCGGCACATCGACGGCTGCGACCACCTGGGGGACGAGGGCCATCGTGCCCACGAGCGGCACACGGCCATCCTCCGGCACCTCGAAGTTGGAGCGATGGCCACCGGCCTCACCACCTTGCGCCACGATCACGTCCGCGCCCGACGCGGCTGCGGCCACGGCGTCGGCCACGTTCGCCACCATGGCGATCACAGGTGCCTTCGCGGCGCTCGCAAGCTCGACGACAGGCCAGGGATCGCCAAGTCCGGTCGAGACGACGGAGACGCCCTCTTCCAACGCGGCTGTCAGCAACTCGAGGGCGGACGGGGGTGGCGTGGCCAGCGCATGTTGTTGCGGCAGCCCAAGCTCGGTCCGAAGCGGGGCAAGCGCACGATCGACGTCGGTCGGCTCCGCTTGGGCCGGGGTCGGCGGGGCAAGCAGAACGTTGGCCCCGATCGGCGCGTCGGTCAGCTCACGTGCGCGGCGCACGGCGTCACGCACGGCTTGCACGGACATCCCGTGGATTCCGAACGTTCCGAGACCGCCGGCCTCGGACACGGCTGCCACGAGCTCCGGTGTCGTCGGGCCACCGGCCATTCCGGCGAGCACGATCGGGTATGGGATTCCAAGAAGCTCACACACCGGAGTACGCATGGACCAACGCTACCGCGCCACAGATGCGAGGCGCCACACGACGGTCAGATGTTGACGAGCGGGATCGTGTCGATCGTCGACTCGCCGGTCAGGAGGTTCCATCGGTTCACCAGGATCCGTCGCTGCCCGACGGTCAGGTTGGTGTAGATGAAGTCCGGGCCGAGTGTGGTTGCCACGCGCCGCGTGACACCCCGCGCATTGCGCACCCAGACCGAGGTGACCTCGGCGTCGCTGAAGATCCACGCCGTGCGGCCCCACCCCATGGCGGGATCGCGGACCATGTACCGGCGTCGACCACTCGCCACCACGGTCCGTGTGGTGCTGCCGATCGCCTTGCGGTAGATGACATGGCCACCACCGTCGTTTTGATGCCAGGTGACGATCTTGTCGGCGATCGCCGGACGGCCGAGGTCCGTGTCCGGTGAGGTGCTCGCGATGGTCCGCACCGTCCCCAGCTGGGTCTGCAACACCTGAAGGCGCTTGGACACCGTGGAGGTGCGGACGTACACCAGGTTCTCCCGAAACAGGGCCGGTTTGGACACCGGTCCGGTGATCCGACGAAGCAGGCGACCAGTGCGCCATTCGACGATCCTGATCCCCGACGCGTCTTGGAAGGCCAGTCGTGTGCCGTAGATCGACGGCAGCTTCGTGCCATCGGGGAACTGAAAGGTCTCGCCAGTGGCCGCGCGGACCTCGACCCGCGTCGTCCCGTCGGTCCAGCGCGTGTAGGCGAGATTTCCCATATGCAGCGACGGATCCGCGGTGCCATTTTGCGACGGCCAATCCTCCGCCTGCGCGATCGCCGGTGCGAACGCCAGCGCGAGCGCCGTGAGCACAAGTGCGTTGACCGGACGGATGGCCGTGTACGCCGACGCGAACCGTCCGAGGAGCGCCGAGCCGGGCGCCACAGCCATCACTCCTCGCGTCAGTCCGAAGATGCCCATGCAGATGGCGCCCGCGAGCGGCTTGCCCATGGCGGTGACGGCACCGAGCGTCGTCCAGTATGTGGCGGCAGGCTGGTAGGTGCCGAACCCGGATCCGAGAATGGCGCCGTAGCCGGTGGTCCAGACCGGGAGCGGGCGCGTTCGGCGCCAGTGCTCCGGAACCTGGCGTTTGATGTCGGGCACGGCGACGCGGAGAATGCCGGCCTCACGCAGTGCGGCGAGCACGGCGATGAATGCCGCCCCGGCAAGCAGGATGCGCTGATGCCCGATCTCCCTGCCGACCCAACCGAGCAGGCCGCCCACGGAGGCGGCCGCCACGATGGATGCCACGGTGAACATGGCGACGGCGGCAATTTGGCGGTGACGTCCCCCGCAGCCTGCGGGAGTCAGGGTCTCGACCATGGCAAATCCTCAGGGACTCCAGGCGCCGGAGACGCCTGCGATGAGCGCGGCGAATGCGACCGCGATGAGCAGCGTGGTCATCGGGAGCGCACCTGCCTCAGCACGGAACCCCGGTGTCGTAGTACACGACGCAGAAGACCTTGCGCTTGCCGTAGCAGTAGCCCTTGACCGAGGCGTCGCCGTTGATGCGGCGAGAACTTACCGAACAACAGTCCCAGAGCTTGCGGATCTGCCCGTTGCAGCAGCGGTACCAGGAGCCTTGAAGGACGGCGTCGTTCAAGTTGTAGCGGGCTTTGACACCGTCTTGGCAAATACGGGTGCGTGGACCAGCGGGAAGGGGGGTGCCGACACTGTCGGTCAGGCGATTGCCGGCTGCGTCGATCGGCTGTCCGAGGTCGTTGATGAGCCTGCCGCGATCGTCGACGGGGCGTCCATCGCTCGGGCGAAGGGGCTTGCCGAGTCGGTCGACGCGCGGGAGCCGGTAGGGCCCGCGGCAGGAACCGGTGGTCCAGTAGTGGCCGCAGAATCCGAACCAGTTGCCCTTGATCGGCTCCGTGCCCGGAATGGCCGCGTCAGCACGTTCCGTCACCTGCGACTTCGTCGCAAGTGCGAGGAGTGCGGCGCCGACGGTGCCGATAAATGATCGGCGGGTGGTCGAGTTTGCCAGTCTGCGGGCGACGCGCCCACCGACGGCGTCGAGCGGGTGCTTCTCGCGGTCAGGCTGCAATGCGCTGACGCTCCGCACCCTGGTCGAGCACCCAGTCGATCTGCTCAAGCGTGTTCACGAGACCCTTCGAGCGCACGACGCCGTCCACGATGTAGACGACGTACGGCGTTCCCGGAACCGCCCAGTCCGCGAAGACCTCTTCTTCGGTGTCTTCACGCACCCAGTGGACGGGAAGGGTGTCGCGGTCAAGGGCGCGCAGCCCCGGAAGGACGTCCAGGCACATCTTGCAGTTCAGTGAGACGAACGCGACAAGCTCCTGCCCCATACGGGTGAGCTCCGGCAGCATGGGCGCGGGCTCGCCGATGGCGGGGCCTTCGTCAAGCAGCTCAAGCGCCGTCTGTGGTGTGAGGCGCAGGGACAGGACGCCGACCTGGCGAAACAGGGCGACGACGGCCAGTGCGAGTCCGATCACAAGGATGCCGAGCACGGCGAGGACCGCCGAACGCAGCGTTTCCGGGCGTGGACCGCTGACGTTCGCCACGCCGCTTGCAAGGAGTGCCGATGCCGCGGCGATCACGCCGCCGCGGATGACCAGCAGGTTCGTGTTGGTGGCGCGGCGTCCGCCAAAGCAGCCGCACGTGGAGCGCGTGTTGCCGCGCAGCCGTGTGCGGACCAGTGCCAGTGCGAACAGGGCGCTCAGCCCTGCCGCCGCGATCGCCGTGGGGCGCAGCGCGACTCCGGCGCCAAGGAGCGCACCGATCACGATTTCCGCCGTGGCGAGCAGGACTGCACCGGGGCGGCGCGCGGAGCGCGGGACCCCGTGGGTGCCAAGCACCATGGCGAATCGGTTGAGTGTCGCGAGCTTGGCAATGCCGGCCCAGGCGAACACCACGGCAAGGGTCAAACGGAGGGCGAGTTCCATGCGTCTTGCTTCGCCGCACGGGGGCGAAGCCCTGCCGGGGGCGGCGGACTTTACGCGCTCGAAGCGGTTTTGGAGTTAACCGTTCTGGTGTCTGACACCAGAACGGTTAAGTACGGAGCGTCGGTCAAACGGCCCCGCTACGCGCTCAGCGCACCCACCACGTGGTCCACGCAGCGTGTGAGCTGGGCGACATCCTCCGGATCGACGGCCGGGAACATGGCGATCCGCAGCTGGTTGCGGCCGAGCTTGCGGTAGGCGTCGGTGTCGAGCACGCCGTTGGCGCGAAGCACGTCACTCACCACGGTGGCGTCCACCGAGTCGTCCAGGTCGATGGTGCCGACCACCGGCGAGCGCTTGGCCGGGTCGGTCACGAACGGGGTGGCGAACGGTGACGCCTCCGCCCAGTCGTACAGCGTCCTGGAGGAGCGGTCCGTCCGACCCGCCGCGAACTCCAGACCGCCATTGGAGTTCATCCACTCCAACTGATCGGCCAACATGATGAGCGTCGCGAGCGCCGGGGTGTTGTAGGTCTGGTTCTTCAGCGAGTTGTCCATGGCGGTCGCCAGGTCAAGGCCTGCGGGAATCCAGCGGCCCGAGCCGGCGATCGTCGTGATCCGCTCCTGCGCGGCAGGTGAGCACGCGGCCAGCCACAGACCGCCATCCGAGGCGAAGCACTTCTGCGGGCTGAAGTAGTACACGTCGAACTGCGACGCGTCGACACGAATGCCGCCGGCTCCGGACGTGGCGTCCACAAGCACCAGACCCTTCTTGGCGGGCCGGATGATCGGCATTGCGACGCCGGTCGAAGTCTCGTTGTGGGTGAGCGCGACGACGTCGATGCCGCTGTCGGCGACAGGAAGCGGATGGTCGCCCGGATCGGCACGCACGATCTGCGGGCTGTCCAGGTGCGGCGCCGCGTCGGCGGCCTGCGCGAACTTGGATGAGAACTCGCCGAACGAGCAGTGCTGGCTGCGCTTCTCGATCAAGCCGAAGGTCGCCGCATCCCAGAACAGGGTGGCGCCGCCGTTGCCAAGGAGCACTTCGTAGCCGTCGGGAAGGCTGAGCAGCTGGCTGATCCCCTCACGCACACGCCCGACGAGTTGCTTGACCGGCGCCTGACGGTGGCTGGTGCCCATCAACGAACGTGCGACCGCGCTCACCGCGGCGACAGATTCAGGCCGAACCTTCGATGGGCCCGAGCCGAAACGGCCGTCGCCGGGCAGAAGGTCGGCGGGGATGCGGATGTCTGGCGTCTGTGTGCTCATGAGCGAGGACTATGCCAGGCGTCGCCGCACGATCCCACGGAAACCGCCGGGTTCCTCCTCAAGCGACACCAGTTCGTGACCGGTGTCATAGCACCAGGCAGGCAGGTCGACCTGAATCAACGGATCGTCGGCCAGCACGGTCACACATGCCCCCGGCTCGACCTCCGGCAACGCACGCGCGATCAGACGCAACGGGACGGGGCACCAGGTGCCGAGCGCGTCGACGATTCTCACTCGCGCACACCCATCGCACGCAACCGACCGACGGTGTCCGCGACGACGTCGACCGCCACGCGAATCTCATCGGCCGTGGTCTCGTGGCTCAATGTGAACAGGATGGCCGACAACGTGCGGGGAGGGGTGTGGCCGATGGCCTCCAAGATCGCCGACGACTTGCCGACGGCCGAGCACGCCGAACCGGGTGAGCACGCGACACCGCCCGCAGAGAGCATCAACGTGAGCGCCTCACCCTCCACGCCGTCGACGCTCACCTGCACGTGCCCCGGAATGCGCCCGACACGCGGCCCGTTCACGTGGATGCCGTCGATCGTGAGGAGGCCCTCGATCAGCGTCGCCGCACCCGCCGTCATCGCCGACGCACGCATCGCCATGTCATCGAGCGCGAGCCGGGCGCCGACGCCGAGACCTACGATTCCCACCAGGTCGTGATGGCCCGCGCGCTTGCCGCCCTCCTGCGCGCCGCCGTCCACCAACGGGTGCAGGCGCGTGCCCGGTCGCACCCACAGTGCGCCGGCCCACCGCGGTCCGCGCAGCGTGCCGCCCCCGATCGAGATGGCGTCGCATCCCCACACGTCGGCGGTGATCGGCAGAAGGCCCGCGGTCGCGGAGCAGTCGACGTGGATCGCGACGTCGTCTCGCCGAGCGCGGACTGCAGCGCACAGCGCCGCCACGTCCTGCACGGTGCCGATCTCGTCCTGGGCGTGGGCGATGGAGACCAGGACGGTGTCGTCGCGTACCGCAGCCGCAAGAGCCGTGGGGTCGGGGCGTCCATCGCGATCAACGGGCACGACCGTGAGTTCGGCCCCGACCCGCTGCAGTGCACGACATGCGTTGATGACGCTGTCGTGTTCGACGGCGGTCGTGACCAGATGCACGCCGCGATGGCGATTGGCCGACCAGATGCCCTTGACGGCAAGGTTTCGCGCTTCGACATCACCGGCCGTGAACACCACACCATCCGGGTCCGCGCCAACCAGGGCGGCGACGGCCGCCCGCGCCTCCTCCAGCGCCGCGAACGGCGCCCGCGCGCTGTCGTGCAGCGACTCGGGGTTGCCGAGCTCACCTTCCAAGACGCCGATCATCGCCGCACGAACGGCCGGATGGAGCGGTGTCGCCGATGAATGATCCAGATATGCGCCGCTGATGTCGTCTACCATCCCAGCGATTGTAGGCACGTTCGAGGAGGTCGGAGTGGCGGGGTTCAATCGAGTTGCGGCGGTTGTGGTCGTTGCGGGCGCACTGCTCACCGGATGCGGCGGTTCAAGTACCACCACGACGTCGGCCAGCGGATGCCTCGCCCCCGACAAGCAACCGAAGCCTGACAAGAAGCCGAGCTTCGAAAAGGCCGAGACCGTCCTGACCGGCGCACCCGCACGGATCGTCATGACGACCTCATGCGGAGTGATCACGATCGCCCTCGACGCGAAGGCGGGAGGTCCCATCCCGAACTCGATCGCATTCTTGGCAAGCAAGGGCTTCTATGACGGGCTCACCTTCCACCGCGTCGTCGAGAACTTCGTCCTGCAAGGCGGAGACCCCAACGGTGACGGCACCGGCGATGCCGGGTACGAGGTCGTCGGCACGGTGCCGAAGGGCTACACCTACAAGGTGGGCGACGTCGCGATGGCAAAGACCTCCCAGGCCCCGTCGGGCGCCTCGGGATCACAGTTCTTCATCGTCAGCGCGCCCGAGGGCGGTGCCGCACTCACCTCGCAGCCGGTCTACGGCATCCTCGGCCGCGCCACCGACGCGGCGTCGCTTGCGACGATCAACCGCATCGCCGCCGTGGCTGTGCCCGGCGAACAGTCGGCACCGCCGAGCCAGCCGGTGTGGATCGTGTCCGCGAAAGTCTGTCTCTTATACACATCT
>CALMXK010000019.1 GCA_937871165.1 uncultured Actinomycetes bacterium | reverse complement strand
GAGGACCTGCTCGGCCGGCACCTGGTCGACCTGGTGCATCCCGAGGATCGTCAGCGCACGGTGCTGGAGGTCAACCGGATCCTGGCCGGGGCCGAGTCGGGCGGCTACCAGAACCGCTACCTGGCCGCGGACGGCACCTATCGCTGGCTGCACTGGAACCATGCGGTCGACGGTGAGGCGAGCCTGACCTACGCCGTCGCCCACGACATCACGGCCACGAAGCTCACCGAGCAGGCTCTCGGCCACGCCCGGGACCAGGCGCTGGAGGCGTCTCGGCTGAAGTCGCAGTTCCTGGCCACGATGAGTCACGAGATCCGTACCCCGATGAACGGGGTGATCGGGCTGTCCGAGCTGCTCGCCGACAGCCCGCTCGACGCGACGCAGGAGCACTACGTCGACGGCATCCGGGTGGCCGGCAAGGCGTTGCTCAGCGTGATCAACGACATCCTCGACTTCTCCAAGATCGAGGCCGGGCGGTTCGTGCTGGACGAGGTCGACTTCGACCTGGCCGACCTGGTCGAGGAGGTGGTCGGCCTCACCGGCCAGTCCGCCGCGAGCAAGGGGCTCGAGCTGGTGGTCGACCAGGATCCGGAGCTGCCGCTCGGGCTGCGCGGCGATCCGAGCCGGCTGCGGCAGGTGCTGCTGAACCTGGTCGGCAACGCGGTCAAGTTCACCCACGTCGGCGGGGTCACCATCGCGGTCGCGGTCGTCGGCCGGGCCGGCGACACCGCCACCCTCGAGCTGGCCGTGACCGACACCGGCATCGGCATCTCGGGCGCCCTGGTCCGCGACGTGTTCGAGCCGTTCGTCCAGGCAGACGCGTCGACGGCCCGTCTGTACGGCGGCAGCGGCCTTGGGCTCTCCATCTGCCACCGTTTGACGGACCTGATGGGCGGCTCGATCGGAGTGACGAGCACACCTGGATCCGGGTCCACGTTCACCGTCGTGCTCCCCCTCGAGCCGGTCGACACGACCGCCGGGGTCATCGCCAGCGAGGTCACCCGGGCGGGCACCTGCGACGAAGCGGACGTTCCGGGCCGGATCCTGGTTGTCGAGGACAACCCGGTCAACCAGGCCGTCGTCGAGATGCAACTCGAGCGCCTCGGACACGAGGTCGTCGTCACCAACGGCGGCCGTGCCGCGCTCGATGAGCTTGCAACCGGCAGACAGTACGACGTCATCCTGATGGACTGTCAGATGCCGGGCATGGACGGGTTCACGGCGACCGACCACATCCGCACACTCGACAGCCCCGTGGCCGCGATTCCGATCGTTGCGATGACGGCGAACGCCCTTCGCGAGGACCGCGAGGCATGCCTTGCAGCCGGGATGAGCGACTACCTGCCGAAGCCGGTTCGCGCCGATGACTTGAAGATCATGTTGGACCGTTGGATTACCAAGAGTCGCGCAGCGCGCGGCGTGGAGGTGGTGGAAATGAACGAGTCGATTCCGGTTGTCGATGTCAAGGTCCTCAATCAGTTGGTGGAGGACCTCGGCGGTGACAAGAGCGTGCTTGGGGAGTTCACGGCGATCTTCCTGCGTGAGCTGCCGAAGCGTCTGGAGGCCATCCAACTGCAGCTGCCGGCGGATGACCGACACGCCATGCGTGAGCGTGCGCATGCCCTGCGCTCGCCAAGTCGCGCACTCGGTCTTGCACGTCTGGACGATGTCTGTGAGCGGATGGAACGCGCGGCCCTCAACGGGTCGTTGGACGAGGCCCGGAGTCTTGAGCGTGCGTTGCTCATCGCCGCCGAGGCGAGCGTCGCCGAGCTCTGCGAGCTCGCACCCGCACGTTCCTGATCGCAGGTCCTCGCCCGTGGCGAGTCACTGATCAATAATCACGGCCTATCAGTTCGGGCGGATTCGGTATTGGACGCCGGACTGGGGGTCGACGTATCGTGGGCGCGCCACTTCGAACAAAGGTGCCCCATGAGCGAGAACGCCCTCGGCGTCGACTACTCCGAGATCCATCGCATCGACAGCCCCGCCAACCAGGCGCTTCGCAAGGACATCTGGCCGGATGGGCACGATCTGGGGCAGCAGTCGTTCGCCACCCTCGAGTACTTCGACGAAATCATCGCCCGGCTGGGCATAAACGAGGACTCGCGGGTGCTCGACGTGGGAAGCGGCACGGGCGGCCCATCGATCTACATGGCCGCAGCGAGCGGATGCCACTTCACCGGCGTCGAGGTCAACGCGGTGGGCATCGAGGTCGCCAACACGATGGTGAAGAACGCCGACATGGCCGACCGTGTGACGTTCGTGCAGGCCGACGGGATGGCGATGCCGTTCCCGGACGAGTCGTTCGACATCGCCATCAGCATGAACGTGATGAACGTGTTCGCCGACAAGGTCGGCCTGTTTCGCGAGGTGCGTCGCCTGTTGAAGCCTGGCGGCAAGTGGGCGTTCTTGTCGGGCACCTTCGAGTTCGCGCCGGAGGATCAGGCGGCGAAGGACCGCCTGGCCGCCGGGTATGCGATTCCGCAGTACACCGACACGCTGGCGGGGTACAAGGCGAAGCTCATCGAAGCCGGCTTCGTCATCGACGAGGTCGTGGAGTACATCAGCGATTTCCGCTCGAAGGTCGCCACCTGGCGTGAGGCGTGGATCCGCCATCGCGACGCGATCGCCGCCGAGCAGGGTGAGGCGCAGACCGACCATCACATCGTCTACTTCACGGACTATCTCGCCATGATCGACGCGGGCAAGGCGTCCAACCATCTGGTGATCTCGAGCAGGCCCGCCTGACGCGTGGCGTGCGGGTGTCACTCCCCGCTTGAGAGCCATCCTTCGCGGGCTGCGGTCTCGTGCGCCGCAGCCCGTGCAAGCTCGACCATCGGCGACGTCGCGTCCGCTCGCCACACGAGGGTCAGCTGCATATGCGCATCCTGGTCGACGATCGGCACCTGCACCACCCCGTCCCAGGTCACGTTCGACATCGACACCGGGCCGACGAACATGTGCTCGGGGTGGCGTGACAGGTGCGCGAGAAGCGGCTCACGGTTGTCGGGACTTTCGATCTCGACCTCCGTCGGCGCGAACCCCCGGAGTGCACACAGTCGTCCCAGCAGGCTGTGGAAGCCCGGCGCAAGCCGCCCCGGCACGACGACCTGCACGTGGTCGCGCAGATCGACGATCCGAAGCTCGCCGCGACGGGCCAGTGCATGGGAGGCGCTCATGAACGCGGCGATGGGCTCAAGCCGGACCACCTCGCCGGCAAGGCCGTCGACAGGTGTGAACTCCCGAACGAGCGCAACGTCCGCCGTGCCGGCGCGCACCGACTCCACCGCCTGTGTGCTCCACTCCTGCTTGGTGACTGCCCGGATTTCGGGATGGTCGACCGCGAAGCGATCGAGCAGCAGCGGCAGCGCCTGGTAGGCGACACTTGCCGTGTAGACGATGCGAAGGGTCGCCCGGTCGCGCAGGTGAATGCGTTGGGCGCGCTCCAGTGCGCGACCCAGCTCCCCGAACACATGGGGCAGGCCCTCGGCCAGACTGCGTCCCGCATCGGTCAGCTCGACGGACCGGCTCGTTCGGCGAAAGAGCGACAGGCCGAGCGCACGTTCCAGACTGGCGATCTGCACGCTGAGCGCGGGCTGCGAGACGTACAGTCGCTCGGCCGCCCGAGTGAAGCTGAGTTCGTCGGCCACAACCATGAACGAGCGAAGCTGCTTCAGACTCACATCCATTCGCCGAGATTATCAATCGTTCGGAAGACCGTCTTTGACGGCGCGCGCCGGGCTTCCTAAGGTCGCTGCACCGAACCACCGCACGCCGACCAAGAGGATCCCCACCATGGCGCGAATTGCGTATGTCGATGAAGCCACGACCGTCGAACCTGTCGCCATCGCGTTCCAGCGCATGCGCGAGAAGCGGGGCAAGGTGACCAACATCTACCGTGCGCTCGCGCACAAGCCGACGATGTTGGCGACCATCGGACCGTTCGTCGGTGCGGTGCAGGCGCCTGACGAGATCGATGCGCGGATGAAGGAACGCATCATCCTGCGAGTGTCCCTGCTGAACCACTCGCTCTACTGCACCCATGCCCACAACCAGATCATGGCCAAGATGGGGTTCAGCGCCGAAGAGATCGCGGCCGTGTCGGACCCGGCACTTGCGACGTTTGACGCTCCGACCCGCGCCGCGCTGGCATTCGCCGACGAGTTGACCCGAAGCCCCGGAGCCGTTGCCGAGGCGACGTTCGCCGACCTGCGACGGAATTTTTCCGAGTCGCAGATTGTCGAGATCACGATGCTTGTCGCGCTCTACAACATGGTCAACCGCTTCAATGCCGGCTTGGAGCTCGATCTCGAGGAGTACTGACCCGCGCGGTGGGGAATGGATGGCGACGGGACTACCCTGATGGCATGGGCCAGCCCGCACAACGTGCCGTCGTCGTCGGGACCGGGCCGGATGCCGACGCGGCGGCAGCCTTGCTGCACGCCGACGGGTGGGTCGTTGACCATCAGACGGGGGCGACGCCGACCCACCCCGGCGCGTCGTTGCTGGTCGTGGATGAATGGACGGCTGAGACCGCGCCCCATGTCGTCGCCGCCCGACGCGCCGGATCACGGGTCACGGTGCTTGCCGAACTCATCCTCGAGCGCACCCCACGGTCGGTTGTCGCCGTCACGGGAACAGCGGGCAAGACCACGACGGCGAGGCTACTCGCCACGATCCTGACCCACGCCAGACGGGAGCCGCTGATCACGCCGGACGGCCGCGCCGCCAACGCCTGGCCGAATGCGTCGCTGGTGGAGCCGGCGCTGCATGACGGTGACATGCTCGTCGCCGAGCTGACCAGCACGCACCTGTGTTACATGGACGGCTGGACCGGCCCCGACGTGGCGGTGGTTACAAATCTCTGGCCGGACCACGTCGAGTTGCACGGTTCACTGGCGGCGTATGTCGCGGCCAAGCAGCGCATTTTGCGGCGCCGTGACCGGCCGGTGGCGGTGAACGCGGACGATGCGGCCGGTCAGGCGCTGCTCGGGCCGCCTGCGTCGAGCGACGTCGCCTGGTTCTCCCAGTGCGTACCCGTTCCGCACGGCGCATGGATTCAGGATGGGCGGCTGCACATCCGGTGGGACGGCGTCCACGAGGATGTCTGCGCCGTCGTTCACACAAGCGGCTGGATGCACCCCACCGCCGTGGTCGCAGCCGCGGCCGCCGCGATGTGGTGCGGCGCGGGATCGGAGGCCATCGCGGCGGGGGTCGCCGCCGCCGAGCAGTTGCCGCATCGGTTCCATGACCTCGGCGAGGTCGCCGGAATCCGGGTGATCGACGATGCCATGGCCGCCACCCCCGTCAAGGCGAGCGCGGCGATCAGTCGATGCGACCTTGAAACCCTCGTGGTCCTCGTCGGCGGGGACGCTCAGGTCGACGGACGTGTCGTCCATGCCGACCCCGCCGCAGATGCGGCCCTGCGTCAGGCGATCACCCTCGCCTCCGGTGCAGCGCACCTCATCGGATTCGGCACGGCGGGCGCGCTCGTGGCCGACCAATGCCCCGCGACGATCAGGGTGCCCACGCTGACCGATGCCATCACGGTTGCAGCGCAGCGCGCACGCGCCGGCGACACCATCCTGCTCGCCCCGATGTTTCCGATGGCGCAGTCCGACCGCGTGATCTTCGCCGGCCGCATGCGTCACATGATCGCGGACACCTGACGCTCCGGCGGGCGCCGTTTGCGGAGAGCACGCGGCCCGTCCAGGCGTGCGATGTTCGGCAAGAAATTCACAAACGGCCGGTGTTTCGAGGTTTCCGAATGTTTGTGCGGGGAGACTGCACATTCGTCCCGCGGACGCGGTGTGTGGCACCGCTCCCACTGGAAGAATGCTGTACGAAACGATCGAGATTTCCTTGGAGCCGTCGTCGCCCTCGTCATACAATGCCCGCATCTCAGGCGTCGGAGGTCAGCCCGTATGACCCGCAGGAATGAGGAAAACTCCGCACGAGCGAACGCGTTCGTCGATGCCTATCGCCAGGCGTCAGCGGTCCAGTTCCAATCGCAGCCGCCCGATCTGCGCGCACAGCTCACGGACGCCGAAACGCATGGCTGGCCGGATGTCGAGTACATGCTCCACTACGCCGCCTATTGCCATGCGGCGACCAGCGCATTGCCGCAAGCGGCCCGCATCGCGGCCGCGGTGGACCAGATGCGTAAGTTGGCGGACCGCCTTGGTGATCCGGTCGTCGGCGCCATGACCACGGCGATCGAAGCCCGTGTCCGGGGCTCGGCGTTGAACGACGGGGATGTCAACCTGGAGCAGGACGAGGTCGATCTTGCCCACGCAATCGCCCGGCTCGACGACGCCGACCCCGAATCCCCATTCCGAGGGATCGCCTTCTTCGCATGTGCGATCGCCTATGCCCAATCGGCGGCCGTGCAACTCGAAGTCGACATGTACGACAGAGTGGAAGCCGCCAACCACAACCTGCCGGACCAGTACCACGAGCTGCGAACGATCACGCTGCGGGAAGTGGCGCAGAATCGGGTGTCGGCGCTGCTTGATCTGGCATGTGAACAGGCGGAACTGGGAAACCGCGATGAGGCGGCGAAAATGGCGGCAGAGGCGCTCGACCGCCCGCTCGTGCGCGTGCTCGGCGCGTGCAGTGAGGCCATCGACCGGCAGCTCGCCGAACTGCAGGTCCTGTCGGCTTTGGCCCGCAGGCCACCCTTGCTCCGCCCGCCGACAACACACCCGTCGCAGCATCCTGGTATCGCGGCGTTCGAGCATTTGGCAACCGCCATTCGGCTGACCGACAGCGGCCAATCAGAGGCGGCGGCCGACGCCGCACTCCAGGCGGGTGAGGAGCTTCAGGGCGAAATGATCCGCACGATGCACGGGTACGCCTTGAGCATCGCGGCACGCCGCCATCCGCAGGATCCGCTGATCGAGCAGTACATCCACACGCTGGCCGAGGACCGTCGCCATGCGCGACAACGACTCATCGGCGCCGCACGCGCACGGATTCAGGCCGAGAGCGTCCGCATCGAGAATGCCAAGTTGACGGAGCGCGCATTCAGCGACGAGCTGACGGGGCTCGGCAACCGGCACGCGTTGGCACGCCACCTCGGAGCGATCGCTCGCAGCGTCTCCCCTGACGTGGTTGCCGTCCTGCTCGTCGACATCGACGAGTTCAAGGCGATCAACGATGCGTTCGGCCACCTGGTGGGCGACGAGGTGCTGCGCCGCGTGGGACGCCTGCTCGACGGGCACGTCAGGGCCGGAGACGTCGTCGTACGACTCGGCGGCGACGAGTTCGTGGTCGTTGCCCACGGGGCGGGCACCGAGCAGGCGATCACGTCGGCCCAGCGGCTGATCGAGGTCGCGGCGGACGCCGGTTGGTCGGAGGTTGCGGAGGGTCTTCGCGTCGGTATCAGCGTTGGCGTCAGCGCCGGACACCCTGCCGATGTGCACAGCTTGATCGACCAGGCCGACCAGGGCCTGTATCGCGCCAAACAAAGTGGCCGCGGGCGCGTGGCGATGATCGACTGACAGCGCAGATCCCGTTCGCTCCCCGAGATTTACGGGGTGCACACATTTCTGCACGAGGGTCTTACCAATACGCCAATTTCGCGCAGCTAGTCTGCAGATTTCTGCTGTTTGAACTCGCGCCCGAGTCTGGTGTCACCCATTGCATGATCACCTCCCGAATCGTCGGCTGATCCGCCGCGCCACCACCGCCGCGGCAAACGTCGCCCACGGCGCCCTCCAGCTGATCGTCGGGACGGTCGCGCTGCTGGTCGTGCTCGACGCGATCGTCTCGTCCGGGCCCCGGCGGCGTCACGGGTCCCGACGCGGGCCTACCCATGTGAGCGCAATACCGATCACGTCACACCGCGGTGAGCGCTCCGCGCACGATTCGAGTGGTCCCCGGACGCGCGTCCCGTGGCAGCTCACGCTGTTTGCAGGCCTGGCTCCCGTGCTCCTGACGGCGGGCATGATCATCTGGCAACGCGTTCGCTCCCCCGATGAGCGGTTCTCGTTCGAGCTTCCCGGAATGGCCGGCACGCTGCAGTGGCTGATCATCGGCACCGTCGGTGGCGTGGTGCTTGGCATCGTTGCGTTTCGCTGGGGGGCGACGCACCAAGGCATCGCGAACGACCATCGCTGAGTTGCGGCTCGCATGACGCGTCTGCGCACCAAACAGGTTCTGATCACCTCGGTCGCCTTCGCCGCACTGGTGGTGAGCACCCACTTCGTCGGAAAGCACGCCTCCAGCCCGTTCCTGCTGGCGTACTGGATCATCGGCGCCGCCGTGATCTGCCTCTGCCTCTCCGCCTACATCGTGGGGCGACGGGCCACCGATCTGACACCCGCGCCCGGGCGGGTCCTGTGCATCGTGCCCGTCTACAACGAACCGACCGCCATCCTTCAGCGCACAGTGGATGCGCTCCTTGCGCAGACGGTGCCGATCGACATCGTGATCATCGACGACGGGTCGACGACGCCGGTCGTTCCGACGGTGCACCACCCCCGCGTTCGTTGGTGGGCACAGGAGAACACCGGCAAACGCGGTGCCCAGGTGACGGTCTTGCGCCGTGTGGCGGCCGAGGGCCACGCATTCGTCATGACCGTCGACTCGGACTCGCAGCCCTATCCGAACGCCTGCGAAGAGTTGCTGCGCGCGATGTCCGATCCACGGGTCGAGGCGGCGACGGGGATGATCTACGTCCGCAACCATCACGAGTCGTGGATCAGCATGGCGGCCGACATGGACATCGGCGGGTCGTGTGTGATGATGCGCGCGTCACGGTCAATGTTGGGTGCACTTGAGACCACCTCCGGCGCGCTTGCGCTGTACCGGGCGCGCCTGCTCTACGACCACCTGGACGCCTACGAGGTGGAGTGTGGAACCGGCGATGATCGCTGGCTCGCGCTGCGCGCACTGCGCCGAGGCGAAGTGGTGGGCGTCGCCGAAGCCGGCGTGGAGACTGAAATGCCGAGCACGTTCGCCGGGACCTACCGGCAGCGGCTGCGGTGGGCGCGATCGTGGTGGTGGATGCTGCCGTACGTCTTCAGGCATCTGCGGTTCAAGCAGCTGATCAGCCCCACGTTCGGCTTGATCCAACTCATCATCAGTCCGGCGATCATCGTCTACGCGACGTACGCCGCGGCACGTATGGGCATGGGCGCGTCCACCGACCAGGCGGCGCAGTACGTGTTGCTCTACGCCGCCACCTACCTGCTCGTGCGCTACTGCGTGTCGGCGCTGTATTTGATCGGGCGCCCGAACGTCTCGCGTCGGCAGAAACTCGCGCTGCTGGTGGTGGGAACGCCCGCGGCCATCCTCTTGAACTTCATCCTGCTGGCGCCGACGCGCTACTGGGCTCTGTTCAAGTTGTTCGACAACCGTTGGCAGACACGCAACGCGGACCCCAATCAGCTTCCCCGTGCCAGCGCCGACGCCGGCAGTGCCGGATGAGGCGACGGCTCGCACTCGCCCTCGCGCTTGTGGCCGCGCTCGCACCGACAGGTCTGGCGGCAAGCCGGCCCGCGGCGACGGGCGACGGGCGCGGTGTGACGGTGTCGTTCACCTTCGACGACGGACTCGCAAGTCAGCTGACCGCTGCCCGCCTTCTGGCAACCCACAACGTGCGCGGCACATTCTTCATCAACAGTGACCGGGTCGGGAGCACCGGCCGGCTGAGCGCCGAGCAGTTGCGGACGATGGCGGGCGCCGGCCACGAGATCGGTGGCCACACCCTCGACCACCTCAATGTGGCGTCGGTGGATCCCGACGAGCAGCGCCGTCAGGTCTGCGACGACCGTGTGGCCATCTCGAAACTGCTCGGCGGCAGGACGGTGTCGTCGTTCGCCTACCCGTACGGGTACCTGGACAGCGACGCCAAGCTCGCCGTCCGTGACTGCGGGTATGCGACAGCTCGAACGGTCGGCGGGACGGGCGCCTGCCCGTCGTGCACGCCGTCGGAACGTCTCGCTCCGCCGGATCCGATGCAGCTTCGCTCGTCCGTCTCGTTCGTCCGGACGACGCCGGTGAGCGACGGGATCGCCGCGATCCGCAACGCGCGCCGCCACGGTGGCGGCTGGATCATCTTCGTGTTCCATGATGTCTGCGCCGGGTGCTCCCACATGTCGATCACCGAGGAGCAGTTGGATGAGCTTCTCCGTTGGACGATTCAAAGCGGTGCGACGGTCGCGACCGTGCGCGACGCAACCAAGCTCACGCCGGCGGCACTGATCCCCGGGCCGGCACCGTCCCTCGCTCCGGGGCAGGTCCCCTTCGGCTCGCTCGAACGCGCAGGAAAGGCCGAGCTCGGCAGCGCATACGTGGCCGACGCCGAGGGTCCGATTGACAACCGCGAGGGATCGGCCTGTTGGATGCGTGCCGGGTTTGGACAAAACCAGGCGTCGTGGAACCGTGTTCGCGAAAGTCGGTCCGGCGCCTGGGCGGAACGGCTCACGATGACCCGGTTCCAGGACGGGGATCGCAAGTTGATGTTGCGGATGGATCGCGGGTCATGCGCGCCACCCGCCTCCGCGGGTGAGCGGTACACACTGTCGGCGTGGTACCGCTCCGACGCCCCGGTGCGTCTGGTGATGTTCGTGCGCCGGGAGGGTGACTGGCAGTTCCTGTCCGCCTCGCCGCAGGCGCCGCGAAGTGACGGATGGCGAGAGGCCCGGTGGACGGCGCCCGCCTTGCCGGACGATGTGCGTCAGGTGAGTTTCGGATTGGCGCTGGCCTCCGTCGGCACCATGGTCGTGGACGACTTCTCCATGTCGCCTGCCACCACCTCGTGGATGAACGCCCGGACGATGATGCTCGCCGGCGTGCTCGGCCTCGTCATGTTGCCTCTGGCCTGGTTCACGATCGGCCAGGGAATCCGTCGGCGTCGCGCCGGCCGCACCACCTGACGCTGACAATCACCCACGCCGCGCGGCCCGCTGCGGCGACGAGCCGTTTCAGTTCCAACGAATCGACCGCTAAGGTCGTCCCTCATGGGCCGCCAGGACGAGACCGCAGAGCACATGCTCCCGCACCAGCTGCGGCCGCCGCTCTCCCGCAACGTCGCGCTCCTGCTCGAGGCGCGGATCCCGGCGCGGCTCGCATGGAGTGACGGCGACGCACCGCGCGTCATTGCCATCTGGTTCTCCTGGGATGGCGACGCCCTTTCCATGACCACATTCGCCGGGTCGGCGAAGCTGCGGGAGTTGCGCGACGGCCTGCAGGTGGCCGTGTCGATCGATACCGAGAGCTTTCCGTATCGCTCCTTGCGGCTTGGCGGTCCGATCGCTCTGCGCCCCACCCGGGGCGTGTCGCCCGAGTACCGCGCCGCCGCAGCGCGCTACCTCGGCGTCCAGGCCGGTGCGGCCTGGTGCGCCGAGCTCGCCGACCGCGATCAGGTCGTGATTCGACTGACCCCCACCTGGGCGTCGACCTCCGACATGTCGCACTCCCCATTCCTGGACGACCCGTTCTGATGCCCGCGTGAGCGACGCACCATCACCCCGCCTGGGCGTCGATGTCGTTGTGGTCGGCGCCGGCATCGCCGGACTCGCCGTCGCACAGGCGCTGAGCGAACAGGGCCGTCGGGTCGCGGTAATCGAGGCGCGGGCGCTGATCGGCGGACGACTTCGCTCCACACGGGCGGGCCTCGACATCGGCGCGACCTGGTTTTGGGACAACGAGCCGCGGGTCGCACGCCTTGTCAAGGAACTTGGACTGGAGGTCGATCGCCAGTACGTCGCCGGTGACGCGCTGTTTCATCAACGCGGAGCTGTGCAACGGTTGGAGGGCAACCCCATCGACGGACCGTGCAGTCGCATTCGGGGTGGGGCACGCCGGCTTGCGGTCGCGCTTGCGCAGCAGCTGCCGCCGGACACCGTCACCTGCGGCCAACAGGTTCGTCGCATCACCGCGCTCGGGGATCGGCTGCTCGTCACCACATCGGTCGGCGAGATCAGCGCTTCACACGTGGTCCTGGCACTTCCGCCCGCCGTCGCAGCGTGGGGGATTACGTTCACGCCGTCACTTCCTGCCGATCTGACCGCACTCGCCGCGCGAACACCCGTCTGGATGGGCGCCATGACGAAGGTGGTCATCCAGTACGACGAGCCGTTTTGGCGTACCGCCGGCCTGGCGGGATCGGCCATCAGCCAGGTCGGCCCGATGCGCGAGGTACATGACATGTGCGGCCCGGACGGCAACCCGGCCGCGCTCTTCGGCTTCGTTCCTGGCACCCGGGTCGACGAGCCCACCGTCACTCGCCGGGCCATCGTCGAGCAACTTGTGGAGATGTTCGGCGCGCAGGCCGCCTCCCCGACCGACGTCGTCATTCACGACTGGCGCAACGAGCCGTACACGTCGCCGCCCGGCGTCGGTGCACTGGTGGACTATCGCGGGTTCGGCGATCCCCGGTTTCACGAACCGGCGATGGGTGGTCGGCTGCACTGGTCGTCCACCGAAACTGCCGTGCAATTTCCAGGCCATGTGGAGGGTGCACTGGAAGCGGCCGCGCGCACGGTGGCGGCGATCGCCCGCCGCGGCGCACGGCCGTGATGCTGACGGGCGAACCAGCCTGACTTCACAATTGCTAGTGTCAGCAGCGGCTGGACGCAGCACGTTCGCACTCCCTCGGCGCCGTTGCGGATGCCCGCGCCCGCCGGGGTACCGCGACGTCCTGCGAGTGGCTGACCGCCGCAGAATCTCGACGAACCAACACGGGGTGCCGACATGATCGACTTCTTCCAAATCACCGGGTCTTCGAGCTTTGCGGTGCGCGCCGCGCTGGAAGAGGGCGGGATCGACTACACCGTCCACAACGTGCATCCGCGAAATCGCGACCTCCCCGGATTCGAAGCGACCAACCCGTTGAAGCGAGTCCCGGCGATCCGCGACGGCGACACCGCCGTGTACGAAACCGGCGCCATCTTGCTGTACCTGGTCGAGCGCTTCCCGTCCGCCGAGCTCGGCCCGCAACCGGGTGAGCCGGGCCGCGGCGACCTGTTGCGCTGGATCGTCTACCTGGCCAACACGGTCCACGATGTCCACTACCCCGTACTGTGGCCGTCGTTCGTCTGCGCCGACGAGGCGGGCCACGCAGGCGTGCAGGCCAAAGGTCGTGAGAAGTTCGCGCAGGTCGGCGAATACCTGGAAGCGCAGCTCACCGGTCGCGACTGGTGCGTGGGCGACCGGTTCAGTGTCGCCGACATCTACCTGTACATGCTGAAGGGGTGGCAGGCGTACGGTTCCGGCACACTCGGCGGCGCAGCGCTCGACGCCCACTACGCCCGCGTCGGCGCCCGACCAGCCATCGCCCGTGCCCGTGAGCTGGACGACCTGGACTTGCAGCTCATGCGCCACAACCCGAATTTGCGCGGCGGCGAACCGATCTAGTTCGCGCGTCCGCTCGCCGCCGCGAACGTGACATCCGGGGGCTCACGGCGACGCACATCCGAACGCCGACTCCGGCAACATTTTTCACTCACAACAGGGGCAGGGCGGCGCACCGCACCGAGGTTCCACGCAGATCGGCACCAACATCTGGGGTTTTGATTCCCACCCCGGGTGCCGATATGAGAGGAATATAGAAATTCAGAGGGAATCGACACCGGTACGTGACAGTACACGCAGTCATCGCGGGGATCTTGTTGTGCGCTGCGCTCGCCGCAGGCGTGCTGCTCGCACTCGGCATCCCGCGACGCCGCCAGCCCGGAGGGCGCGGCCTTGTGATCATGTCCGTCGGCTTGGTGATCTGGACGCTGTCCAACACCGTGCAGACCCTCGCGACCGATCAATCGGTCAAGGATCTGACGCTGAGTATCACGTTCACCGCCATCTGGCCGGTCACGATCGGCTTCTGGTGGTGCACGACGGAACTCAGCCGAAAGCCACGCATGACGCCCTTTCGGTGGGCGCTCGTACTCGCGACCGTGCCGATCACACTCGTGCTCGTGTGGAGCCGTATCGGCGGGCTGATGTTCAAGCAGGTGCTGATCCCCGACGGGCAGGGGCCGGTCGACAACGTTCCGGGCGTCTGGTACCCCGTCAGCGCACTGACCGCCTACACCCTGATCGGCGCGTCCCTGATCATCTTTGCGCGCGCGGCGCTCAGCGCCGGGCGACGCTACCGCCGCCACGGCATCCTCTTGGTCGCGCTGCTCTCGCTGCCGCTGCTCGCAAACGTGTTGACCGTGACGCGCCTGTACGAGTTCGACGGGTACGACGCCACACCGGTGACGCTCGTGGTGACCCTGTTCGGCCTCATCTGGGGCATTCGACGGATGGGACTGTTCGACGTCGAGATCGGTCTGCTCCCGGTGGCGCCGCAGGTTGTCGTCCAGGCCATGCGCGACGGCGTCGTGGTCGTCAGCGGCCAGGACCAGGTGATCGAAATGAACCCGGCCGCCAGCGAGTTGCTGTCGGTTGACGCACACGGAGCCATCGGGGCCAACGCCGCCGACGTGATCCCGGGCTGGGTCGGGCGAACCGGCGACGAGACCTGGGAGGAGCGGCGCGGTGAGCGCATCCTCGAAGTCAGCGCCACACCCATCACGATGCATGAGCGTCGGCCGCCACACGTCGCGATCATCCGCGACGTCACCGAGCGACGTCAGTCGGAAGCCGCACTCGCCGAGAGCGCGCGCCTTCACCACCACCAGTCGCGGCACGATCCGCTGACCGGGTTGGCCAACCGCACGTTGCTGTTTGAGAGCCTGCACCAGACCCTCAGCGAGATCCCCGATCGGGTGTCGGGCCTGTCGCTCATGATCCTCGACCTCGACGGGTTCAAAGAGTTGAACGACGGGTTCGGCCACCGCGCCGGCGACCGCGCCCTGTGCGAGATCGGTGAACGGTTGAACAGCGTGGTCGGCGAATCGGCCACCGTCTCGCGTCTGGCCGGCGACGAGTTCGCCGTGCTGCTTCCCGGCCGCAATCCGGATGCGGCCCAGAGCGTCGCGTTCAAGATCCTCGATGCGCTCGCGGTGCCGTTCAACGTGGATGGGGTCGCCCTCCGCATCTCGGCAAGCATCGGGCTCGCAATCGCCCCCGACCATGGCGACGACCCGGACGTGCTGGTGCATGCGGCCGACGTGGCCATGTACCACGCCAAGCGAACCAAAGCCGGGGTCGCCGTGTACGCCTCGGCCGGCGACGTGCGGCGTCCGGATCGCATTGTCCTGCGCCAGGAACTCGGTGCCGCCATCGCCGACGGGAGTGTCCAGGTGCACTACCAACTGCTGTGCTCGGTTCGCGGCGCCGTGCTCGGCGTGGAAGCGCTCGTGCGCTGGTACCACCCCACCCGAGGGGTGCTGTTGCCTGCGGACTTCCTGCCGATCGCCGAGGAGAGCGACCTGGTCTGCGAGATGACCAACCGTGTGCTCGACACCGCCATCGGCGACGCCACACGGTGGGCCGCGCACGCGCCGAATGTTCGCGTGGCCGTCAACATCTCCGCCCGCGACCTGGCGGACCCGCGACTGACCGACCGAGTGCAGGGGCTGCTACGCCGGCACGGACTGCCGCCGCGGGCGCTCACGCTCGAGGTCACCGAAAACGCGCTCGCCACCACGCGCGAGGCCGCCGCGCGACTTGCCGCCCTTCGCACCACCGGCGTCCGGATCGCACTGGACGACTTCGGCACGGGCTTCGCTCCGCTGTCGACGCTTCGCACACTGCCGGTGGACGAGATCAAGATCGATCGGCGTTTCGTTCGCCAGATCACCTACGTGGAGCGCGACGCGGCACTTGCCGGAGCGCTCGTGCGTCTCGGCCACGACCTTGGACTCGACGTGGTGGCCGAAGGGGTCGAGACGACCGAGCAGGCGCAGGTGCTCGCCGACCTCGGCTGCGACTCGCTGCAGGGCTACTACTTCGGCAAACCCTGCCCGGTCGGAGCGCTCCCCGCATTCAACGGCGTCACCTCGGCGCCGCCCCTTCGCGCGTAGGGCGAACACACGCACGATCACGGTCGTCGCAGCCGACGTGGCCAGGTGTTGGACTCAGGACCAGTGGTTCGGCATCGTGATTGTGGGTATCCTGCGCCATCGCCGTGCGCACACCGACGTGCTGCGGTACCGACAACCCGGGAGGCCCACCGATGTCGCACGCACATCCGACCACCAACGCACGGTTGCTCGCCTGGGTGGACGAAATCGCCGCGCTCACAACGCCGACGGACATCGTGTGGTGCGACGGCTCCGCCGAGGAGTACGACCGTTTGTGCCACGAGCTCGTCGCGGCGGGAACCTTCCACCGGTTGGACGACGCCAAGCGCCCGAACAGCTACTTGGCGTGGTCGGACCCGTCGGACGTGGCGCGTGTGGAAGATCGCACGTTCATCTGCAGCGCCAAGGAGATCGACGCCGGGCCGAACAACAACTGGCGTGAACCGGCCGAGATGCGGGCGGAGATGCATCGCGTGTTCGGCGGCTCCATGGCAGGCCGCACGATGTACGTCGTGCCGTTTTGCATGGGCCCGGTCGGCTCCCCGAGCTCCAAGATCGGCGTTGAGCTGACCGACTCGCCATACGTCGTGGTGTCGATGCGAATCATGACCCGTATGGGGACGCGGGCACTCGAGGCGCTCGGAGACGGTGAGTTCGTCCCGTGCGTTCACAGCGTGGGGGCGCCGCTCGCCGCCGGCGAGGCGGATGTGCCGTGGCCGACCGATGCCGAGACGAAGTACATCGTGCACTTCCCCGAGACCCGGGAGATCTGGTCGTACGGGTCGGGGTATGGCGGCAACGCGCTCCTCGGCAAGAAGTGTTTGGCGTTGCGCATCGCCTCGGTCCTGGCGCGCGAGGAGGGCTGGCTCGCGGAACACATGCTCATCCTGAAGTTGACGAGCCCGAGCGGCGAGGTGAAGTACGTGACGGGCGCGTTCCCGTCGGCGTGCGGCAAGACGAACCTCGCAATGCTGGTGCCGACGCTGCCGGGGTGGACGGTCGAGACGGTTGGCGACGACATCGCCTGGCTGCACTTCGGCGAGGACGGTCGCCTGTACGCCATCAACCCGGAGGCCGGCTTCTTCGGCGTCGCGCCGGGGACCAGCGCGGTGACCAATCCGAACGCCATGGCGGCCATCGATCACAACACGATTTTCACCAACACGGCGCTGACCGACGACGGCGACATCTGGTGGGAAGGCATGACGCCGCAGACGCCGTCGCATCTGGTCGACTGGCGCGGCAACGACTGGGCCCCGGGCGCCGACCAGCCGGCCGCGCACCCGAACTCACGCTTCACGGTGCCGGCCGAGCAGGCGCCGTGCATCGCCCCCAACTGGGAGGATCCGGCCGGTGTGCCGATCGACGCCATCCTGTTCGGTGGTCGGCGGGCGACCGTGGTGCCGCTGGTGCGCGAGGCGCTCAGTTGGGAGCACGGGGTGTTCCTTGGCGCGACCATGAGCAGCGAGCAGACGGCGGCCGCGTTCGGCCAGGTCGGTCAGCTGCGGTTCGACCCGTTCGCCCAGTTGCCGTTCGCCGGATACAACATGGGGGACTTCATGGCCCACTGGTTGGAGATCCAGCAGCGGCCGGATGCCAAGCTGCCGCGCATCTTCTATGTCAACTGGTTCCGCAAGGATGAGAACGGCTCGTTCATGTGGCCCGGCTTCGGCGAGAACAGCCGTGTCCTCGAGTGGATCTTCAACCGCTGCAGCGGCAGTGTCGACGCGGTCGAAACTGAGATCGGGCTCGTGCCGGCGCCAGGGTCGCTGAACGTCGACGGGCTCGACATCGATCCGGCGACGCTCACGAACCTGCTTGCGGTCGACCGCGACGCGGTGCGCGCGGAGCTGCCGCAGGGGCGCGAGCACTTGGAGCAGTTCGGCGATCGGCTAC
>CALMXK010000018.1 GCA_937871165.1 uncultured Actinomycetes bacterium | reverse complement strand
GCGTGGTCACGGCCTTGACCAGCTCCGTGCCCGCGATGGACTCCTGGTAGGTGTAGTAGCCGGGGGTCGTGAGCGTGGCAGGTGCCGTCAGCTGTTCACCGTCGGCCGAGTAGTTCAACGTGCCCGACCAGGCGAGCGGCCCGGTGCAGGTGATCGCGCTTCGTGAATTGAACGGGCCGAAGAGCTTCGCGTTGACCGTGACCGACTGGCCGGCAAGACCGCTGACGCGAACGATGTCGCGCAGCTGCGATCCCGGGCGGAGGGTCGGTGTTTGCACCACGGTGGTGACCCGTGGCTGCGACTGGACGCGGAAGCGTTCGGACTGCTCGTCGCAGGCGGTTGTGAAGCCGATGAGACCGGCATCCCCGGCGAACGAGATTTGATACTGGTACCACCCGGGCACTGTCGGCGCGAATGCGGCAGTGCGGTTGATGCCATTGCGCGCATTGAGCGTCGTGGTGGACGCCGGGGTGCCTGCGCAGCTGATTGCAGCCTGCGTGGCGAACGGCCCGAACGCCTTGACCGTCAGGGCTCGCGTGGTGCCCGTGGGAATGCCACTGATCGTCACCTCGTCGCTGTTGCTGTCGCCGACGATCTGGTTGTTGGGTGTCGCCTTGGTGGCGATCGCGATCTGTCCGGGAGCAGCCGCCGCGCCTGCAGTCGAGGCGAGCGTCTGTGAGGCGGCGGCAGCCATGCGCTGGGCGTTGTTGCGTGCGGGAGAGGTGGTTGCCCGGTAGACGCGCGGCAGGTTCGCCGCCATGCGTGCCGTGCGCGCCGAGATCCGCAGGTTGCCGACACTGGTCGGCGTGAAGGTCGCCGAACCGACGCCCTTCGAATTGGTGCGAATCGTGGCGGGCAGTCCGGACGCGCCGATCGCATTGAGCGAGAGCGTGACACCGGGAACCGCGTATCCGGCGGCCGAAATCACCCGAACGCGCACTGTTCCGGTCTTGCCGATGGTGAGGCCGGACGACAGCGTGGTCTGCATGCGGTACGGGCCGCGGTAGCGGTTGGCGTTGCGCTTGATCCGGTTGTGGATCGACACGACGGTCGCGTTCAGCGCAGTCGGATCAACTTCGCCGGGTGCGCCGTCGCCCATCTGCCCGTGGATGTAGAGCATCACGGCTGCTTGCTGATTGGCGTTTCGGGAGCGGCCGTAGTTCCACAGCGCGTAGCTCATGCGTGCCTGCGTGGCGGGCGAGATGACCTTGCCGTTGGAGTTCTTCAGATTCGTGTTCGAGATCAGTCGGTAGTCGAACCGGTTGGCGGGGTACCACCAACGCAGGTCGATACAGAAGGACGGATCGGCCCCGGTGACGGCGCCGCGGAAGTCGCCGAACCAGCGAATGCCGTAGCGGTAGCGCTTGTAAAAGCCGACTCCGTTCGTGCCGCAGGTGTTGCGACCGGCGGTGGAGCACGGGTCGTTCTGGTTTCGGGGCTCACGTGCGAAGGACGTGGCGGGCAGCACGAGAATGGCTGCGAAGCTAAGGATTATGGCGAATTTTTGGCGCATTGGCGCACCCTAACAAGCGGCCCACGACCCAGGGGAACTTTCGGGTATGCGGGGAAAAATTCTTACGGATGGCCCCGTGATCGCATCCTGGTATCCTGCCGTCTCCCGGGGCAGTTAGCTCAGCGGGAGAGCGCCCGCTTCACACGCGGGAGGTCACTGGTTCAATCCCAGTACTGCCCATTGATGGCCAAAGCAAAAACGACCGCGTCACAGCGACCTCAAAACCGTTGGCTCGTGCTCCTTGCGGGCATGGTGCTCGGCTTCATGTGGGGCACGTTGATGTGGGGGCTGGTCACTGTGCTCGGCCAAAACTCCGGCGGCGTGAAGGGGTGGCTGTACATCGCCGTCTCGATGGCGATGATCGGCGCCGGTGTGGCGGCGATCTTCGGCGCGTTCGGTGCGCGCGCCCAGGGCCAGCGCATCGGTCCCAAGATCCGCCGTTCCCGCAAGGACGCGGAATAACCGCACCCTGATTGGCGTGACCGTTGCTATCCTGCCCTTCGGGGTCCGGGCGAGCGCTTCGGCGAGGTCCCATTCGGTGGGTGACTGTGAACCAGGTCAGGTCCGAGAGGAAGCAGCCTTAAGCGGATCCATCCAGGCGCAATGGGGGCGCCTCGCCGAAGCGCTCGCCCGGAGCCCGTTCATTTTCCCGATGGTTTGGAACACGTGAGCGACGCCACCCCCGCCCAGCGCGGCAGTCTGTACAACCGCTACCGGCCCATGCGCTTTGACGATCTCGTCGGGCAGGAGCATGTGGCGCGCGCCCTCGGCAACGCCCTGGGCTCAGGACGCCCATCGCTCGGCTACCTGTTCAGCGGACCGCGCGGCACCGGCAAGACGACCACCGCTCGCATCCTCGCCCGTTGCCTCAACTGTTTGAGCAGCCCGGTCCCGACGGCAACGCCGTGCATGGAGTGCGACTCGTGTCGGCGAATCGGTCATGACGACTGGCTCGACGTTGTCGAGGTCGACGCCGCCTCGAGCGCCCGCCGCATCGACGAGATGCGCGAATGGCTTGAGACCGTGCGCTACGCGCCGGTCGTCTCACGGTTTCGCGTGACGATCATGGACGAGGCCCACCAGATTCAGGAGGGTGCGGCCAGCGCCCTGCTGAAAACGCTGGAAGAGCCGCCACCGCACCTGGTGGTCATCCTCTGCACCACCCATCCGTGGGACATCCTGCCCACGATCCGCTCTCGCCTGCAGCACTTCGCGCTGCGCAAGCCCGGTATCGCGAATCTGACCAAGGTGCTCGACCGCGTGAGCGCCAAGGAGCGCATCGACACCTCGCCCGAGGCGCTCGATCTGATCGCGCGTGCCGCCGACGGGAGCTACCGCGACGCCCTTGGTCTGCTCGATCAGCTTTCGACCTACGGCGACGGCAAGGTCGTCGTCGGTGACGTGCTGGAGCTGTTCGGCGCGGTGGAGCGCGAGGAGATCTTCGCGCTTGCCGAGCATTTCGCCACCGGTGATGTGGCGGGCGCCTTCGGGCAACTCGAAGCGACGCTTGACCGCGGCGCCGATCCCGAGCAGCTGATCCGCGGACTGGTCGCACATCTGCGCTACGTGTGTCTGTTGCAGCAGGGCGCTCATCCAAGCGAGGACTGGGCGTACTCCAACGAGGAGCTTGAGCGTCTTCGCGGCCAGGCCAATCAGCTGCCGCCCGCTCGCGTGATTCGCGGGATCGATCTGATCGCCGACGCCCAGGTGCGTATCCGCCACGGGCAGGCAGACCCGCGCATCCAGCTCGAGTTGGTGGCCGCCAAGCTGTCGCGGCCCGCCTTCGATCCGTCGCTCCAGGCCCTCGTCGGTCGTATCGAGGCGCTTGAGCGAGGGTTGCCCGCGCCGCGCCCTCCAGCGGCCACAGCTCCGACACCTGCGCCGGTGGCGCCTGCGCCTGCGCCGGTCGCCTCTGTTGCTCCGACACCTGCGCCGGTCGCCCCCGCACCGGCGGCGCCGGTGCCAGTGCCGTCACCTCCGGTTGCTTCGACCGACACGCCGCCTGTGGAGGCTTCGCCGCCGCCGCCAGCGGCGCCGGTCGCCGTGCCGCCGCCCGCCGACGCGCACTTGGATGGCGATCCCGGCTCGGATGCGCCGCCACCATTTGACGATGCCCCGCCGCCATCGCTGTCAGAGCCGCCGCCGGTGCCTCAGCGTCCACGCGAGCCGATCGTCGCCGATCAGGATCATTTGACGCGGCTTTGGCCACAGGTTGTGGCCGAGCTTGAGCAGGAGCATCCTGCCGTGCACGGCTTCCTTCGCGAGTCGACCGTCCACACGGTCGATGACACGTCCATCACTGTCGTGGTGAGCGGCGTGTTCGTCAAGATGCTGGAGAAGCCGGATGAGCGCATGCTTGTGGAGCGCACGTTGACGAACCTGGCCGGTCGGCCGTTCGCAGTGAACTTCACCGCGGTGGGGGCGGACTCGCCGGCTGCGCCGCGAAAGGAAGAGGCGGCACCGCAGATGTTCGATCACGACACGCTGATCGAGGAATTCAAACGCAGGTTCAACGCGACGGAGGAACGCTGATGGCTCAGAACCCGGCCAAGATGATGAAGCAGATGCAGAAGCTGCAGGAAGACATGGCGCGCGCACAGGAGAAGCTCGCCGAGGAGACCGTCAGCGCGTCCGCAGGTGGCGGAGCCGTGACGGTGACCGTGACCGGTGCACTCGAGTTCGCCGACATCAAGATCGCTCCCGAGGCGCTCGAGGACATCGAGATGCTGCAGGACACGATCGTCGCGGCGTCCAACGAGGCCATGCGCCAGGCCCAGCACCTTGCAAACGACCGGATGGGTGCAATCGCAGGCGCGCTCGGCAACATGGGGATTCCCGGCCTCTAGTGCCGTGTCACCGAAACATCGTGCCGGTGTCGGGCCACTCGTGATCCGGGCCTGACCCCGCATGGCGGCAATTCTTCCGTCGTCGGTCGAGCGCCTTGTGGCCGAGCTTGCCAAGCTTCCCGGTCTGGGGCCACGTTCGGCGCAGCGCCTTGCCTTCCACGTGATGAAGGCGCCGCCGGAGCGAGCGCATGCGCTGGCCGAGGCGTTGGTGGAGGTCAAGGACAAGCTGCGCCCGTGCAGTGAGTGCTTCGGCTTTGCGGAGGAGGAGCTTTGCCCGATCTGCGCCGATCCGCGGCGGGACATGACGGTGCTCTGCGCCGTGGAGGAGCCCTCGGCCATCATTCCGATCGAGCGGACCAACGAGTTTCGCGGCCGCTACCACGTGCTCGGCGGCGCCTTGTCGCCGATCGACGGGATCGATCCGGAGGACCTGCGCCTCGACGAGCTCCTTGAGCGGATTGCCCGACATGGTGTGACCGAGCTTGTGATCGCCACGAACCCGACCATGCAGGGTGAGGCGACGGCGCTGTTTTTGGCCGACATGGTGCGTGACCGGGTGCGTGTGACGCGGCTGGCGAGCGGCCTGCCGGTGGGGGCCGATCTTGAGCACGCGGATGAGCTGACGCTTGGGCGGGCGCTGCTTGGGCGCCGACCGATCTGACCGCGCCTGGTACTTAACCATTCTGGTGCCAGGCACCAGAATTGTTAACTGTCGCGACCGCGAGTGGCTGTCATGACCTGGATGCGCTGGCGGATCGTCTGGATCGTGGTGTGGGTGGCTCTTGGCGCTTGGGCGTACTACGACGTGTTCGTTTACGTGCCGGACTTTTGCGCGAAGAATTCCGGCTGCATCCCGGCTGAGCTCCTGCTGTCGCAGCCGCTTCTGGTGATCGCCCCGGCGATGATCCTCGTCGAGATCACGCGCATTGTGGTGCGCCGCCGCAAGGAACGGGGCGCTCCATCTGACGGTCCCCCTGATAGTTAACCGTTCTGGTGTCTGACACCAGAACGGTTAACTGCAAACGCGCGAGAACTCCCTGCAGACTTGCGCCATTTCGGGCCGTCCATCACAATTCCGGCATCGATCTTGGAGGCGGGATGCGGCGCGGTAAAGGTGAGCAGGAAGCGGTCGATCCGAATGAGCCGGTCGGCTACTACGGGCTGCAAGTCGGCACGCCGGTCGTCGGAACCGACGGCAGGAGCCTCGGCACCGTGCAACGCGTCGTCATCCATGAACGCGAACGCCTGCTCGACGGCATCGTCGTGCAAGCGGAGGACGGTCGGCGTTTCGTGGACGCCCCTGAAGTGGTCTCCATGACCCGCTCACGCGTCGAGGTTGAGTACGACGAAGCCGGCTTTCTCGCACTGCCGATCGCCGGTGGGGTGACGGCGACACTGGATCAAGGAATCCGGCGCCTGCGGCGTCGTCGCTGATCGGCCGCACCCGGTGCCCCTCCAAAACCGGGTGACCCCCTTCGGCGACCTGACCGCGACCCCCGATCGCGGGATGTTCATGGGCAACCGTGGCTGTCTGCATGACGCGAATCGTCAGATCGTTCGCGACTTCGTCGGAACGCGTTGGATCATCTGCGAACTGCAGTTCAAGGGCAGACACCGTCGGCCGATGACCCCGGGGCAGTACACCGAGCTGTTCTTCTTGGACGAGGCGACGGCGCTTGCCGCCGGCCATCGCCCGTGCGCGGAATGTCGCCGGGAGCGCTTCAACATGTTCCGCGACGCGTTTGCCGAGGCGAACGGGCTCACCGGCACGGTTCGCGCCACCGACATCGACGCACTGCTGCACCAACAGCGTCGCGCGTCGCGTCCACTCCTGGATGGTGAGGCGCTGCACTCCTTGCCGAGCGGCGTGCTGGTCGCGAGCGACGGGGCCGCCTTCCTGACCACCACCCGGGGACTGCGTCGCTGGTCAGCCGCCGGCTACCTGGACGGGCAAGCGTGGCCGGATGACACATCGCTCCAGCTGCTGACGCCGCCGGCCACAGTCGGAGCGCTCCGTGTCGGCTACACGCCGGTGCTCCACGCGACGGCCCGCGAGCCGGTGGCCCAACCGCCTACCTGAAGATGTTGACCGCTCGCGCTGCCACCAACAACACCGTCAGCGCGGAGATGACCGACTCGAACATCATCAGCATCTTCGCCGTGCGGCTGAGCGGCATCACATCGGTGGGGCTGAAGGCGATGGCGTTCGTGAACGCCACGTAGGTGTAGTCGACCAGATGCGGATGCCAGCCGGGCGCGGCCAGCGTGGGACTGTCCATCTGCGGGAACTGCATGTCGCGCGGTCGCTGCGGGTCGAGGCGACGCCGCGTCGGGCCACCTCCGTCAAACACCCAGAACCACAGTCCGAAGGTGATGACGTTGGTGATCCACACCGTCCCGGCCTTGGCGAGCAACTCACCTCCGCTGGCCGTTGTGCCACCCAAAAGCGACGCGACCAGCGCGACGAGCACCCCGGCATTCACGATGCCCGTGACGGCGAGGAGCTGAATCACCATTCTTCGTCGCTCACCGTCCTGCGTCACCGTGCGCTTGCGCCTGCTGGCGGCAAGGGGAATGAGCAACGAGCACTCGGGTGCGACCGGAACCAACCAAACCCACCAGCCGAGCCCCGCGAGATCCCAGCCGTGGATCCGGCTGAGGGTGGCTGCGATCAGTTGCAGCACGATCACGATCCCGACGGCGGGGGCGGCCTCCCACCGCGACTCCAGCGCCACCTCGTCGTGTACATGAGCAGTCACCCACCCATTGTTACGACGGTGGCGGGCGAAACCCCCACAGCGGACTGCCGCGCACGACGACCGGCAGCGCGACAGCCCGCGTGGCTTTGTGCGCTACCGGCGGCCAACCGCCGGTCGCGCTTGAACAGCGGGTCGCACCACCCCGGGCGTGGGGGAGGATCGGGGGAATACCCGCGCCCCGGGTTGGTGGACCGCCCTGGGGCTCGAGGTGACCTGCTCGCGACCTCGACCCGCAGTTTGTGTCAGGTTGCCTTTCATGCCGCACCTCGCAGGGGGCCGTCGGCGGCGATGCTCATCCGCTCACCGACACCCATGCAGTGATCGCATGAGCGACTCGCATACCCGCCTGCCGGAGCCGGCAGCAAGACCATGCGCTGTCCCCAGCATGCGCCGCACTGCTGCCAGGAAACGGTGAGTGTCTCGACCAATGTGTGTGGAATCTCCATCGCTGCCCCTCCTTTCCATGTCGTGGGGTGCGATGTGAGAAGTGTCGGGGATTCGGCCGACGGTGTGCAGCAGGTGACGGGCCAGAATGTCAGGGGTCGCCGTGCTCCAAATGTCCAAACCAAGATCACGGGCACCGTCAGTACATCTAAATACTCCCAACTCCAAATGTAATGACTCTATGACCAACGTTGGTCGTGGAGCACAGGTGAAACGTCAATTCAGCACAAGCCGATGTCGTCACGTGGCTCATCCACGGCACATATGACACAAACTTGGTTCCTTGCCTCGTGCAGCAGGAATTTCGCCGTGACGTCACTGCTGGACCTTCGTATAGTTGAACCAAAATTTGACTGAGTGACAACACTCCGCGCAACAGCAGTCGGCGGTTGGTCCGGGAGGCCACACCATGATCAGGTTGATGAAGCGCCGGGGTGACACTTCACCGAGCGGTGCACGTCGCGGTTGGGCCGTCCTCGTCGCATGTGTGCTTGCGGTCGGCGCCACGCTGGGGGCGGTCGCGGTCGCTCAGGACTCGCCAACATCATCGGCGACGATCGCGACCGACCTGGCGGACTACAACCCCGGGCAGACCGTCACGTTGACCGGTGTCGGTTGGACGCCAGGTGAGGCGGTGCACATCACCGCCGTTGAAGACAACGCACTGGTGGCATGGACGCACAACAGCGACCCGGATCCCGTGGCCGACAGCACCGGGACGTTCACCTACCGGTTTGCGATCGCCAACTACTTCGTGGCCAACTACACGGTCACTGCGACCGGCGCCACCTCGGGAACCGCACGCACCACGTTCACGGACGCCGCGGTGTCGGCCGACCTCGATCAATGTGCCAACGACGAACTGCCATCGCCCAGCACGGACGGGTGCAACACGGCGGCCGCTCAGTGGGTCAATGGCAACCTCAACGAGGCGAAGTCCGCATACTTTGAAGGTGACTCGATTCCCTACCGCTTGGTTCTCGGCAATCTGAGCACGGCCAGCCATACGGTGACCATCGAGTGGGACACCACGAAGTCCAGCGCACACGCGATTGACTACATCACCTCGGTCGATCACACCGTTGCAACCGTCAACCCTTGCTTGGGTGTCACCGGATGCGCAGGCTTCACGACGTTCCCGATCCCGGCTGACCCGCAAGTCATCGGCGCCGGCGTCACGCCAGCCCCTGGAGTGTTCCGTATGTACGGCGGCACGATCACGGCGGTCAGCGCATACGACTTCGCGGATGGCGGAGGGTTCATTGGAGATAAGACCGCGAGGCTCACCATCACGTTCACGCCGACGGTCGCCAATCCCGTGCTCGCATGGGCTGGCCATATCGCGACCCGGGCGGACTGGGGAATGGCCAACTCGGCAGTGACGATCACCGGTTCGCCGTACCACACCAGCCTGGTGGACGTCGACGGCGGTGGCAGTGGAGGCAATCAGGATCGCAGCCTGTCGGCGAGCGCCGTGATCTACCCCGGGTCGATCACGGTGACGAAGCAGGCGACGCCGGAAAGCGCCCAGAGCTTCCCGTTCACAGCGACGCCGACGCCACTCGCGAACTTCAGCTTGGTCGATGACGGCACCACGGCGAACACGACGACGTTCGCCAACATCACCAACTTCATGACGTACACGATCAACGAGACGCCCCTGCCCACCGGCTGGTCGTTCACGTCGGCCACGTGCACCGTGACAGCTGCCAATGGCGGATCGCGGACGGTCAGTGGCACGACGGCGACGATCATCCTGAAGGAAGGCGAGAACGTCGCCTGCACCTACACGAACACCCGCCAGACCGGCCACCTGAGGCTGGTCAAGGAGGTCACGAACGACAACGGCGGGGCAGCCGTTGCGACGGACTTCACCCTGTCCGCGGACGGGCCGACACCGATCTCCGGCGGCGGCGTCGCCGACGGCACCGTGTACACGGGCACCTACACCTTGTCGGAATCCGGACCGTCCGGCTATCGCGAGTCGCCATGGTCATGCCGCACCAACGGCGGGACGCCAGTGAACGGCGCGAGCGTGGTGGTCGGCAACGGCGACAGCGTCGTGTGCACCATCACAAATGACGATCAAGAGACGACGCTCTCGCTGCTCAAGGTCGTGACCAACGACAACGGTGGGACGGCGTCAGCCACGGAGTGGGCACTGCACGCCGTCGGTCCGTCGCTGTTCGAGGCCTCCATGGTGGATGAGATCACCCCGGTGACGAACACCGTTCTGCCTGGCACCTACACCCTGAGCGAGACTGGCGGCCCCGACGGATACGACCCGTCAGACTGGACCTGCACCGGCGCGACCGTGACCGACGGCAACACTGTCACCGTCGCGCTCGGGGCAACCGTGTCGTGTTCGATCGAGAATGATGACCAGGCTCCCAGCCTCACGCTGGACAAACAGCTCGTCATCGACAACGGCGGCGGCGCAGCCGAGTCCGACTGGACGCTGAGCGCAGCAGATGGGCCGACACCCCTCAGCGGACCGGGTGCCACCGGGACCACCGACGTGGTATCCGGCGCCAGCTTCAAAGCCGGCACCTACACGCTGAGCGAGTCCGGCGGACCGGCGGGCTACACCGCGAGCAGCTGGGATTGCGGGGCCACGGCGGTGACTAAACAGGGGACGATCACGGTCGGCCTGGGCGACAACATCACCTGCACGATCACCAACGACGACATCGCACCGAAGCTGACGCTGATCAAGGAAGTCCACAACGACAACGGTGGCACTGCGGCTGCGACGCAATGGACGATGTCGGTGTCGGGGATCGACCCCGACGCGGTGGTGGTGTTCTCAGACGGAGGGACCGCGACGTCAGACGGCACCTTCGATGCCGGCACATACGCGCTCAACGAGTCGGGGCCGACCGGGTACCTGCCGAGCACCCCATGGACGTGCAACGACGTCGAGCTGAGCGGCAACCAGATCACAGTTGGCATCGGCGACGATGTGACGTGCAAGATCACCAACGACGATGTGGCGCCGGTACTTGTGCTCGACAAGGAGGTTGTGAACGATGGCGGTGGCAACGCCACGGCAGCCGAGTGGACACTGTCGGCGACCCGTGAGGGTGACGAGTCCGCAGCCGTGTCAGGCCCCGGCGTGGACGGCGAGAGCAATGACGTCTCGAGCAACGGCACGCTGACACTCGGCACCTACGTGCTGGCCGAAGCCGACGGGCCCGGCGGGTACGCGCCGAGCGCGTGGACCTGCGAGGGTGGGACGGTCGGTGCGAACTCCGACGGCGAGCCGACCGTGACGCTGGCGAACCTCGGCGCGCTGGTCACCTGCCGCATCGTCAACGACGACATCGAGCCGAAACTGACGTTGATCAAACATCTGATCAACGACAACGGCGGGGCCCTGACACTTGAGGACTTTCCGCTGACGGCGACCGGCAGCCGGGATGGCAACGTCGTGACCGGCACCGGAACCGTCAATTCGGACGAGACCTTGAAGCCCGACACGTTCGTCCTGTCGGAGCCGACCCGTGCCGGCTACACCGCGAGCGGATGGACCTGCAACGACGTTCCACTCGCCACGCCGGAGATCACACTCGACATCGGCGACTCCGCCACGTGTGAGATCACCAACGACGACAACGCACCGTCGCTCACGCTCGTCAAGGACGTGCGAAACAACAACGGCGGCGGGGCTGTGGCGACCGACTGGACGCTGAGCGCAATCGGCGGCGACGTCGAACTCAGTGGCGCCGGTGGTGCGACGGACAACGACTTCGTAGCCGGCACCTACACGCTGTCCGAGGCGCCGACGGAAGATCCGATCCCCGGATATGCCGCGAGTGACTGGGATTGCAACAAGCCCGGTGCGCTCAGTGGAGATCAACTGACGATCGGCCTGGGCGACGACATCACCTGCACGATCATCAACGACGACATTGCGCCGAAGCTGCATCTGCGAAAGGCGATGGGGACACTCGACAACGGTGGCACGGCACTTGCGACGGACTTCACCCTGAGTGCGGACGGCGCATCCGACAACGACTTCAGCGGCGACCTCGGTTCCGCGGATTCTCCGGTCACGCTCCAGGCGGACACCTTTGCGCTGTCGGAATCCGGACCGGACGGATACTCCGGCACGTGGAGCTGCGAGGGTGGATCCCAGACCGGAACGTCCATCACGGTCGGTATCGGCGAGGAGGCCACCTGCACCATCACCAACACCGACGACTCAACCACGCTCCAGCTGGTGAAGACGGTCACGAACAACCATGGCGGATTGGCGACGGCTGAGGACTGGACACTGTCGGCAACCATCGGCGAGACCGTGGTCTCAGGCGTCGGCGGAACAGACGGTGCACAGGAAGTCGCGATCGGCACCTACACGCTCAGCGAAGCGCTCACCGATCCCGACAACGGGCCTGACGGATACATGCCGGGCGACTGGACGTGTGAAGGCGCCGACGGCACCACTGCGGACACCGTGACGATCGAACTCGGACAGCACGTCGTGTGTCGGATCGAAAACACCGACATTGCGCCGAAGCTTCACCTGCGCAAGATCGTGACCAACGACGACGGTGGCACGACAACCGAGTCGGCCTTCACACTGTCGGCGACGGGCTCGACAGCCGCCAACAGTCTGACTGGGACGACCCCGGTCGACTCCGGTGCCGCGCTGCGAGCCGACACGTGGACCCTGTCGGAAACGTCGATGTACGGGTACACGCCGAGCGCATGGGACTGCGTCGGCGGTACGCAGTCCGGCGACAGGATCGCGCTTGGGGTCGGGGAGGAAGCCACCTGCACGATCACCAACGACGACGACCCCGGCATCATCGTGATCCAGAAGATCACCAAGCCGGTGGGCACCGGAACGTTCACCTTCACGACGACCGGCAGCGGACTCGCCGACTTCACGCTGGGCGGTGGCGGTCAGGTCACCAAGATGGTGTCGGCCGGCTCGTACACCGTCACGGAGTCGACCCAGCTCGGCTGGATCCTGACCGGCATCGGCGGTTCGGTCGATCCGAACACCCCGTACAACTGCACGGTCACCGGCAGCGGCGGCAGCAGCGGCGTCGGCGACCTGGCGACACGCACGGCCACGATCAGCGTCAAGAACGGCGACACCGTGACCTGCGTGTTCGAAAACACCGGCCAGGGTGTCACACGCACCCAGGGCTTCTGGCAGACCCACCCGCAGCTGGCGCAGCTCGCGTGGCTGGGCGGCACAGGCTTCGGGCACACGTTCCCGGGTGTCGCGAATACCACCGGCATCGGTGACACGCTCATCTGCGGTCGCCAGGTGGACACCACTGCAAAGGTGATGGGTGGCTTCTGGAGTTCGATCTCCAGGAAGACGACAGGGGCCAAGCGCACCGCGCTCGATCAGGCACGGATGCAGCTGTTGCAACAGCTGTTGGCGGCGGAGCTCAACGCGTCGGCGTTCGGCACCGTGCCGTCGGGTGGCCTCGCGATGTTCGCCCAGTGGGAGCCGGCGCTGTGCAGCACCAACACCCAAGCCATCAAGAACGCTCAGGCACAGGCGGCGGCCTTCAACACCATGGGTGATTCGGCGGGCTTCACGCCAGGCACCTCGGCGGACTCGAAGAGCGCCCGCGCGACGGCGGACCTGGCCTTCTGGAACATCATCAAACCGTGAGTGGCGGGCGGTCCGGGTGCCGTCGGGCGCCCGGACCGTCACGTGTCGTCGGTGACCTGGTGAGCGG
>CALMXK010000017.1 GCA_937871165.1 uncultured Actinomycetes bacterium | reverse complement strand
TTTCAAGCAGAAGACGGCATACGAGATTCGCCTTAGTCTCGTGGGCTCGGAGATGTGTATAAGAGACAGCTGCCCGATCTGCACCGACGAGCGGCAGTACGTCCGACACGGCGGGCAACGTTGGACAACCGCCGACACGCTCCGTACCGAGCACGTGATGGCGCTCGCTCCGGTCGAACCGGGCCTGCAAGCGGTGCTCATCCGACCGGGCTTTGCCATCGGACAGCGGCCGTTGATCGTGCAGACCGGGGACGGCAACATCCTGTGGGACTGCACGGCCGTGTTGACCGATCAGATCGTCGACGCGATCACCGCCATCGGCGGCATCGCAGCGATCGCGATCTCCCACCCGCACTTCTTCGGGGCGATGGTCGACTGGAGTCACGCCTTCGACAGAGCGCCCGTCTTCGTGCCGCGGGTCGACCACGCGTATGTGATGCGTCCCGATCCGGTCGTGCAGCTGTGGGACGGCGATCGTCTGCCGCTTATCGGCGGTGCGACGATGATCCGCTGCGGCGGGCATTTCGACGGCGCGAGCGTCCTGCACTGGCCCGCGGGCGCCGAGGGACGCGGAGTCCTGCTCACCGGGGACACCATCGCGGTGGCCGAGGACCGGCGGTGGGTCAGTGTCATGCGCAGCTATCCCAACATGATCCCCGTGGGTGCACGCGCGCTCCGCCAGATCGAAGCTGCGCTCGACGGCGTGCCGTATGACCGCATCTACGGCGGATGGGATCAGGACGTCGTCGAGCGCGATGCCTGCGCGGTCGTCGCTCGATCTTTTGCCCGCTACCGGGCTGCCATCGCCGACTGAGCCGGCACGGCGCACCGCCGGAGCCGTCGTGCCAGATGATCGTGGTACCACTAGGCTTCCACGTATGGCTGACAACAACGCAAAGTGGGACGACGACCAGTGGGGCACCCCCCTTTCGGATGACCCGGCCGATGTGGCGGCGCGCGACGAGGGCACCCGGCAGATGCTCTCGAGCACACAGCGATTGCTGCGCTGGACGTACGTGGTGCTGCTGGTGCTCGTGATCGTCGTGATCTGGCTCGCGACCCGCTGATTCCACGTCCACCCGGTTGAGCGGCACCTCGAAATCTGGCATGATGTCCGGAGCGACGCGGGGTGGAGCAGTCTGGTAGCTCGTCGGGCTCATAACCCGAAGGTCGCAGGTTCGAATCCTGCCCCCGCTATACGAAAGGCCCGCAGATGCGGGCCTTTTTTTGTTGGCGGATGCGTCGCATGCACTTAACCATTCCGGTGCCTGGCACCAGAATGGTTAAGTACGATCAGTCCGCGGACGAGTCCACCAGCTGCCGCTCGTCGGGCACATGCGGCAGCACTTGCCCCACGTATGAGGCGATCGCGGCATCCATGCCGACATCGCGGCCACGCCCCTCCGACAAGAACCAGCGGTGCTCCAGCATCTGGTGGTAGATCTCGGCGCCCTCCAACTTGGCCCGAAGCGCCAACGGCACCGCGGCCATCGCCGGCGTGAACACCCGGTCGAACCAGCGCGCCGCCGCCATCGACTCCGGCACGGGCATCCCGAGCTCACGTTCCAGGTCGATGCGATACCGCGCAATGTCGTTCAACAGGCGCCGCGCCTGGTTCTCCTGCGTCTGCAGACCGGTGAGCTCCATCAGGCGCGGCCCGTGGAATCCCACCTCCACCACTCGCGGCACCAAGCGCAACGCGTCCCCGGCAGGAGTCCCCACCAGTTCGATCTCCTCGACGTCGAACCCCATCGCGTTGATGCGACAGATGCGCTGTTCCATGCGGTACCCCTCGTCGACCCCGATGATCTCCTCGTGGGTGATCTCCGACCACAGTGCGCCGTAGCGCTCACGCACGCCGAGCGCCGCCTCAATCGGATCGACATCCTCCGCCAAGGTTCCGGCGGCCTGCAGATCCGACAGGCCACCGGCCAGATTCTCGATCGCGATCTCCAAGTCGGTCAGACGCTGCCCATCCGACAACCGTGGATGCAGCTCACCCGTCTCCACGTCCACCACGTACGCCGTCAGCGCACCCGCGTCACGCCGAAACAACGTGTTGGCGAGCGAACAGTCACCCCAGTAGAAGCCCGCGAGATGGTTGCGCACCAACATGCCGGCCACCGCGTCGAGCACACGCTCGTGAAGGTGCGGCATCCGCCCATCCATCACAAGCAGGCGCACGCTGAGCGAGAACGTCAGGTGGCGGGTGATCAACACCGATTCGTCACCACACGCCGCGCCACGGTCGTACACCCCGCCGACGACCTCCACCGCCGGCACGCGCATCTCGTCGAGCTCGCGGAGGATGGCGACCTCACGCCGCACATATCGGCTGGGCATCTCCTTGAGCACGTAGACCCGGCCGCCGTAGTCCACGAACCGCACCTCGTGGCGGTGCGTCCCCTGCGGCAGATCAACCACCCGGTCACTCCGCCATTGCTCCATGGGAAGCCCCCACGGAAGGTCGAGGAAGTCGGGGTGGTCACCCGGATTGATGATCTGCAGCCGCACGCGGTCACACCCTCAATGAAGACGCGGAAAGACAGTCGCGCAACATCCTATTGGAACCGGTTCCAATCTGGCACGTGCTCAGCTACTCTTTCGCAGATGACGCTCCGACTCGCAGATGACTGGCTCTGGGATTTCTGGACGGTCACGGTCGACCGTGATGTCCATGTCTTCTTCCTGAAAGCCCCGCGTGCGCTCGGCGATCCGGACCTGCGTCACTGGAACGTGACCATCGGCCACGCGGTCTCGTCAGACCTCACGAACTGGGAGATCCTGCCGGACGCCTTGTCCCCCGGCGCGCCGGGGACGTTCGACGATCGCTCCACGTGGACCGGCAGCATCATCGAACACGACGGCCGGTGGAACATGCTGTACACGGGGACGTCATCCGCCGAGAACGGCCTCGTCCAGCGGGTTGGCCTTGCCACCTCCGACGACCTGATCACATGGACCCGTCATCCCACACCGGTGTTCGAAGCGGACCCGAGCTGGTACGAGTTGCTTGACCTGAGCGTCTGGCATGACCAGGCGTGGCGCGACCCCTGGCTGTTCACGGTTCCCGGCGACGACGCGGTGCATGCCTACGTCACGGCGCGCGCGAAGGATGGCGATCCCCGTGGACGGGGCGTCATCGGACACGCCCGCTCGCAGGACATGGTGCGCTGGGAGGTGCTGCCACCGGTCACGGAGCCCATGGGGTTCGGCCAACTCGAGGTCCCCCAGCTCATCGAGCTCGGCGGCCGGTTCCATCTACTGTTCTCCTCGGACCCCACGACCCGTTCCGACGGCCTTGGACTCCACGGCGCCGGCACCTACTGCCTGAGCGGTCCCACCCCGTTGGGTCCATTCGAAGCGTCCACACTCCATGAGCTTGACGCCGGCGCACACCACGTGACGTACGCGGGACGGATCGTTCCTCACGCCGATGCGTTGTGGTTTCTCGCATGGGTCGGCAACGAGGATGGACGGACGTTCCGCGGCGAGCTGGCACAGCCGCGGCCGATCGCGGTCGACGACGCCGGCGTCCTCCAAGTTGTGGCACACCGATGAGCACCACGACCACGAGCGTCTGGAGTGCCGAGCATCTGGGCGCGTTGGACCAAGCGGTCAACACCACGCTGCCGATCATCCGCCCGGACGACGTGATCAGCATGGTGCCCGGATACGACCTGTGGGACGTCGGGCCGGTTCGCACACCGAGCGGCGACGTCGCCACGCTTGACGGCGCCGAACTATGGCTCGGCCTGTCCGCTCCGGCCGTCGGCGACCCGGGGCACCGCCACGACGTCGCCCGCCTGCGGTTGATCGCCGCAGCCGACACCGGTTGGCACGACCTCGGCGCGCTGTTTCCCGACGGCGCCTCGCTTGGCTCACGCGAATGGGCGGCGTCGGCAACCTACGACCAGACCCGCGGCACACTGGATGTGCTCTACACGGCGACGGGCAGCCACGACGGATCGAGCCCGCACTTCACCCAGCGCATCGTGGCCACATCGGCACGCGTCGTGCGCACCGACGGCGCCGTGCGCTTCGTGGACTGGCGGCCGCACCGGGAAGTGCTTGGGGCGGACGGCGTGATCTACGAACGCACCGATGCCGCCGACGGCGAGCCAGGGTTCATCAAAGCCTTCCGCGACCCGTTCCCGTTCCGCGACCCGGCCGACGGCACCCACTGGCTGTTGTTCACCGGATCCAAAGCCGGCGCCACAAGCGCGTTCAACGGTGTCGTCGGGATCGCCCGACCGACCGATGACGGCGGATACCGGCTGGAAGAACCGCTTCTGGGTGCAGAGGGCGTCAACAACGAGCTGGAGCGTCCGCACATCGTCGTGCACGACGGCCGCTACTACCTGTTCTTCTCCACGCAGCGGCGCACTTTTGCGCCGGGCATCACCGGCCCGAACGGGCTCTACGGCTTCGTCGCGTCCTCCATTCGCGGCCCGTACGAGCCGATCAACGGATCCGGCCTGGTCCTGCAGAACCCGTCCGACGAGCCGGTCCAGGCGTACTCGTGGTTGGTGCTGCCCGATCTTCGCGTCGCGAGTTTCATCGACTTCCACTCGCTCGACGGACGGAGTCCCGATCAGGTGGCCGCGACCGGAGTCGATGAAGCGCGCAAGCACTTCGGTGGAACCATCGCCCCGATTCAGCGCCTGGCACTCAACGGGAGCCGCGCAACGTTGGTGGCGTGACGCCACGACGGCCCCCGGGGCGTCGTGGCGTCACTCACCTCCTTCAGCGAACCGCGTCGCCGTTCGCGTCGAACACGTACAGCTGATCCGGGTTGAGACGAAGCCGCAGACCGGCACCCGGTGCCAGGCGGATCGGCGGCACCAGACGTGCGCACATCACCGTCTTGCCCTCCCCGGCGAGAATGCTCTGCTCCTCATCCGACGCTTGGGCGCGGTCGCGGACATCGGCATCCGATGCCTGTTCCACGGGAGCGACGAAGAAGACAAGCGTCTCGGACCCAAGCATCTCGACGACCTCTGCGGTCACTTCGAGCACTTCCGGGCCCGGATCGGTGGCCGGGGTGAACCCTTCCGGCCGAATGCCGATTGTGACCGGCGTGCCGACGTGCTTCGCGACCTCCGGATTCTTGGCAGCGAACTCCGGGCTCAGCGTGATCGTCTGCGGTCCGAACGCGAAGCTCAACCCGCCGTTCTCGCCACGTGTGATCGTCGTGGTGAACAAGTTCATCCGAGGGCTGCCGATGAAGCCGGCGACGAAAACGTTTGCCGGGTTGTCGTACAGGTCCTGCGGAGCTGAGCACTGCTGCAAGCGGCCGTTCATCATGACGGCCACCCGCGTCCCCATCGTCATCGCCTCCACCTGATCGTGGGTGACATACAGCGTCGTCACTCCGAGCTGGTGCTGAAGGGCGGAGATCTCACTGCGCATCTGGACGCGCAACTTGGCGTCCAGGTTGGACAGGGGTTCGTCCATGAGGAACGCCTGGGGCTCACGCACGATGGCGCGGCCCATGGCGACCCGCTGGCGCTGTCCGCCCGATAGGTTCTTCGGGCGGCGGTCAAGCAGCGCAGTGAGCGACAAGCGATCGGCGGCACGGTCGACCCGCTCCATGATCTCCGCCTTCGGCAGCTTCATCATCTTCAGTGCGAAGCCCAGGTTGTCGCGGACCGTCATGTGGGGGTACAGCGCGTAGTCCTGAAAGACCATGGCGATGTCGCGCTCCTGTGGCGACTTGCCGTTGACGACCTCATCCCCGATGAGAAGCCTGCCGCCGGAAATGTCTTCCAGGCCGGCTGTCATGCGAAGCGCCGTCGACTTGCCGCACCCCGAAGGGCCGACGAAGACCATGAATTCGCCATCGGCCACCTCCAGGTTGAAGGCCGGGATGGCCTCCGTGCCGTCGGGGTAGACCTTGCGAACGTTGTCGTACGTGATGGTTGCCATTGTGGAATCAGCCTTTCAGCCCGGCGGTTGCGACGCTCTGGACGAACCAGCGTTGGAAGAGCAGGAACACGACCAGCACCGGGATCACCATGAGCACGCCGAAGGCGAAGATCTCACCCCAGGCGTACGGCGGTTGGGACTGGAACGTGGAGATTGCGAGTGGGAGTGGGCGGACGCTGGCGTCGCTCACCATCAGCACCGGCCAGAGGAACGCGCCCCACGCGCTCAGGAACTGCAGGATCGTGACCGTGGCGAAGACCGGTTTGGACATCGGCACGATGATTCTGAAGAAGGTGCTGAACGGCCCTGCGCCGTCGATCCGTGCAGCCTCGTCGAGTTGCTTCGGAAGGTTGGCGAAGAACGTGTAGAACAGATAGATCGAGAACGCGTTCGCCACGAATGGCACCCACTGAACCCACAGGGTGTTGCGCGACCCGTTCAGCATGTAGTAGAGCGGGACGGCGATCGCCTCGAACGGCAGAATCACCAGCAAGATGACGCCGAGTGTGACCGCGTCGCGCCCTCTCCAGCGAAGGCGCGACAGCGCGTAGGCGGCCATGGAGTTGACGATGAGTCCGCCGACGACGATGAACAGCGCGACCACTGCGGAGGTCATGTAGAACCGCCACAGGTGGCCGGATTGCTCGTTGGAGAACCGGGTCATCACATTCGAGTAGTTCGAGAACGTGAGGTCCGTCGGCAGGAATCCCGACAACCCGTTCAAGACCTTGTCCGTCGGCTTCAGGCTCCCGATGAACATGTAGAGGATGGGCGTCACGAAGATCAGCGTGAGCACGATCATCACGGTGTAGCTGCGAATGCGCGCGAACAGGCTCGGACCCAGCGAACGGATCGGCTCGAGGTCGCGCGACGGTGCGTTCGTGGTCATGAGATCTCACGCTCCTCACGAAGGACTCGGCGTTGGATGATCGTGATCAGGACGACGATCACGAAGAAGACGACTGTGATTGCGGCAGCCTTGCCGACGTTTCCACTGGCGCGTGTGCCGGAGCCGAAGGCCGAGCTCACCGCCTGGTACATCACCGTCGTGGTGGCGTTGTTCGGACCGCCTTCGGTCAGGATGTACACCTGATCGAACAGCCGGAACGCGAAGATCGTCGTCACCATGGACACGAAGATCAGCGTGTTGCGAAGCCCCGGCAGGGTGACATTGCGAAACTGTTCCCACCGCCCGGCTTTGTCGATGGATGCCGCTTCATAGAGCGACGGGGAGATTCCCTGAAGCCCGGCCAGGATGATGATCATCTGAAATCCCACGCCCTGCCAGATCGACAGGAGGATGATCGACGCCATCGCGTACTTCGGATCGCCAAGCCAGTCGATCGGCCCGACTTGACCGAAGGTCACCGTGTCGATGAAGCTGTTGAGCAACCCGATCGAGTCACGGGAGTAGATGAGCTTCCAGATGACCGCGACGAGCGCCATCGGAAACACGACGGGCATGAAGAAGAACGTCCGGAAGATCGCCATGCCCCGAAGTGGCCGGTTGAGCAGCATGGCGAGTCCGAGCGCAAGGCCCGTCTGCAGGGGTACGACGATCAGCGCGAACACAAAGTTGTTGAGCAGACCACGCAGGAAGTCTCCGCGTGTCGCCGAGTCGAACAGGATGCGCCGGTACTGTTCGAATCCGATCCACTTCGACGGAAGCGGCGAGTTCAAGTTGACCCGGTGAAGTGACAGCCACCCGGCCATGATGAACGGGATGAGCACAAAAATGATGAGCAGGATGATGGCGGGTCCGACCATCATCAGCGCCGGCCGTGTGTCGCGTTTCGCGGCGATCACGACCGGTTCAAAGTCACCCGTTGAAACCGTGTTTGTTGCCATAGCTCCTCCGTTCGCCGCACCGATCGCGGCTGAGGAAGCAGGGGGAACGCTTCCTCAGCCGGATCGGCTTTGGGTTACTTCACTGCGTAGCCATCGTTGTCAGTGAAGTCCTGGTCGATCGCCTGGGCGGCCTTGTCAAGAGCCTCCTTCGGATCGCCACCGGTCCAAATGCTGTTCATCGCGTCGCCGGCCTTGGCGTTGATCGTCGGCCATCCGGCAGAGATCGTGCGGGGAACCGCGACACACGTGGTGGTGGGCATCTCGTTGCCGCACGAGCGGGAGAGCCCGTCGGCGTACAGGGCGAGCGGTCCGTCTGCCTTGTAGAGCGGACTCGTTGCGGTGACCGACTTCGTGCCGGGAGGCGCCGAGTTGGCGTCGGTCATCGCTTTCACGCTCGCATCGGACATGGCGTACTCAAGGAAGACCGCAGCGGCAGCCGCGTTCTTGCTGCCCTTGCTGATGCCCCATGCAAGCGAGCCCTGGCCGGTCTTTGCGCCGGTGCCGAAGTTCGGCAGCGGGATGACGACCAGGTCGTCGCCGAGTGCCTTTTTGTAGTCGTTGTAGACCCAGTGGCCGACCCACGACAGGCCAACGCGGCCCGCGGTGAAGGCCTTGTCATCGGCGTTCGCATCGGTGTACTGCTTCCATCCCGCGACCTTTGTGAACGCGGCGACGACCGGCTCACTGTTCAGTGCGCCGTCGGCCTTGCCGTCTTCCATCACGAGGTGACCGGCAGAGCTGATGATCGGGAGGAATGCGTAGGTGCTGTATCCGGACAGGCCGTAGTTCTCCTTGACGTCGAGAACCTTTCCGTCCTTGTCCTTGGTGGCCAGCGCCTTGAGCGCAGCGTCGAACTGCTCGACCGTCCATGCGGTATCCCATGTGGTGGGGTACTTCACGCCCGCGGCGTCGAGCAGCTTCTTGTTGCCGTAGAGCGCAAGGCCGGAGTCGAACATCGACAGCATGTAGCGCTTGCCGTCACCTGCGTAGGTGTTCTGCGCCGTCGTGGACGAGGTCTGGTTGTCGAGGACGTCTTGGGAGATGAGGCCGTCGAGCGCCTGGAACTTTCCGGCGTAGACGTTGGCTGACATCGCCTCGCCGTCTGCTTCGACGACGTCTCCGAGCTGCTCGGCCGGGGTCGCGGTGATGACCTTCTGCTGATCAGGGATGAACTTGACGCTCGCCTTGATCTTGGACTGTGACGTGTTGAAGCCGTCGACGATCGTGTTGGCGGCCGCCTTCTCCGCGTCGGTGGCGCCGCCGTGAACCCAGACGACGATGTCGCCCGATGCCGCGGCCTTGTCGACGGTGGTCGGGGTTTCGTCGGCACTACCGCCGCCGCAGGCGGCAAGTGTCATTGCCGCTGTGGCCGCCGTGGCAACAAGTGCCAGGCGACCGAAGCTCTTCAAACCGAGCATTGCGTTCCTCCTCCTCAAACGGGAGTTGTTGATGGCCGGCTGACGGCGGCCGTTGGTCGTTGTTGTGTCCGCTGTGGGGGTGTCGTTCATGACGATGGCTGCGAAGTCGTGCTTCGCACCGTGAGTGAAAGGTCGAGATAGGTGGTTGATGCGGCTGCGCCGTCGCCGCTCAGCGAGCCAAGGAGCATTTCGGCGGCCAGGGCCCCGCTCTCTTCGAGCGGCTGGCGAACCGTGGTCAGGCCGACATGACGCGCGACTTCGATGTCGTCGAATCCGATCACCGAGAGGTCTTCCGGCACGCGCAGTCCAAGACGACGCGCCGCGTCGAGGACGCCGAGGGCCTGGGTGTCGCTTGCCGCGAAGATCGCGGTCGGCGGGTGCGGGTGTCCGACGAGCAGTTGTTCGGTGAGTCCGGCCGCAACGTCTCCGTCGTGCACGCCCTCTTTGACCAGCGAGGAATCAAACGCGATCCCCGCCTCGGTGAGCGCCGCGCGGTAGCCCGAGCGACGGTCGGCGCTCGACGTGAACCCGTACGGGTTGACGGGGGCGTCTCCGACGAATCCGATTCGGGTGTGCCCGAGCTCGATCAGATGCCGCGTCGCGAGCGCGCCGCCGAGCACGTTGTCGGTCACGATGCTGTTCAGCTGCGCGTGGTGGGCGTCAAGCAGGATGAGCGGGATTCCCGAACTCTGAAAGCGCCGAATCTCGGCGGTGCCGAGTGGCAGGGAGACGATCACGACCGCGTCGGCGCGCCCCGGTGCGGACAGGCGCTTGAGCTGTTCGTCGCGCTGCTCGCGCAGCTCGACGTCGTACAGGGCCATGTCGTAGCGACGGGCGGTGAGCACGCGAACCAGACCGCGAAGCCGCTCGATGCTCGACGGGTGGGTCACAAAGGGGACGACCGCCGCGATGGTCGACGTGCGGCCGGTCGACAGATTGCGTGCGACCTGACTGGGTTGGTAGTCAAGTTCCTTGATGACCTGTTTCACACGGCGGCGCGTCTCGTCCGCGACACTCGGCGCGTCGTTGAGGACCCGCGACACGGTGCCAATCCCCACGCCTGCCTGGCGCGCGACGTCGGCGATTGTTGCCGCTTTGGGGTTTGGAACCGGTTCCATGGCGCGACGCTACCAGCCCGCTTGCACCCCGTCAATACCGAAATGGAACCGATTCCAAACAAGCGGCGCACTGGTAGATTCGTTCGATGGCCGCACCGGATCGATTCGCGCTCCACACCGATTGGTGGATGAAAGCAGTCATCTACCAGGTGTACATCCGCAGTTTCACCGATGCTGACGGAGACGGTATCGGTGACATCGCGGGCATCCGAACCCGCCTCCCGTACCTTCGGGCGCTGGGTGTCGACGCCATCTGGATCAATCCCTGGTACCGCTCCCCCATGGTGGACGCCGGCTATGACGTCTCCGACTACCGCGACATCGATCCGCTCTTCGGCACGCTCGCCGAAGCCATCGAACTCATCGGCGCCGCACACGACGCCGGACTTCGCGTCATGGTCGACGTCGTGCCCAATCACACGTCGGACCAGCACCCCTGGTTCCGAGCAGCACTTGCCGCGACACCCGGGTCGCCTGAGCGCGCCCGCTTCATCTTTCGCGAGGGACGCGGCCCGGGGGGCGACGAGCCCCCGAACGATTGGCTGAGCGCATTCGGCGGCCCGGCGTGGACGCGACTGGCAAACGACGATGGCAGCCCCGGCCAGTGGTACCTGCATCTGTTCACCCCTGAGCAGCCGGATCTTGATTGGACCTCCCAGGAGGTGCGCGACGAACTCGTCTCGGTGCTCGATTTCTGGCTCGCGCGCGGTGTGGACGGTTTTCGCATCGACGTCGCCCACGGGATGGTCAAGGAGCCGACCCTGCCCGATGTCGGCTATGCGCGGCTGGGCGATCTGCCATACGGCATCGCCGAGGCGCATGACGTCCTGGATCACCCCCACTGGGATCGCGAGGAGTTGCACGACATCTACCGCGACTGGCATCGCCTTTGCGAGCGCTACCCGCACGTCACCTTTGTCGGGGAGATCGTCCTCAAGGACATCGCCCGAACGGCGCGGTACACCCGCCCCGACGAACTGCACTCCGCGTTCAACTTTCCGTTCCTTCGGGCCGGGTGGGACGCCCAGGCGCTGCGGGAGGTCATCACCACGACCATCGAGGCGTTCTCGGCGGTCGGGGCCATCAGCACCTGGGTGCTCGGCAACCACGACGTGACTCGAGTCGCCACCAGGTATGGCGGCGACGACGTCGCGCTTGGCGTGCGCCGGTCGAT
>CALMXK010000016.1 GCA_937871165.1 uncultured Actinomycetes bacterium | reverse complement strand
AATGATACGGCGACCACCGAGATCTACACTAGATCGCTCGTCGGCAGCGTCAGATGTGTATAAGAGACAGTGGGAGAGCCGCGCTCCTCGTTCGGCCAAGTGGCTGAGTTGCTTCTGGTTCTGGTTCGTTCGCCCTGACGGTCGTGTACGCGCTGGGTTGCCGCGATTGGACAAGTGGCTGAGTTGATTGCGCCCGGTACCCACGGCCGGCGGCACGAGAAGAGCAACCATCGGTTGCGACTCGTGATGCGGCGGCGATTGGACAAGTGGCCGAGTTGGGAGCGCCGCACCGAATCGGCCAAGTGGCCAAGTTTCCCCGCGTCGCCGCCGGCGAGCTCCTTGGTCGGCAGCTGGCCGCGGACGGGTCCCGAATGGGACAAGTGGCCGAGTGGAGACGGCGATCACCACCGGTATCGCGATCAGGGGACCCTGGGACGCGGCTGCGTAGGGGCAAACGCCCGGTGAAACCACGTCAATCCGGCACGTGGTCGCTCGGTAGACTCGGCGGTACCGCGCACGTCACCGACCAAAGAGGACGCATGTCGAAGATCGCCCGAGTCCACGCACGCCAGATTCTCGATTCACGAGGGCAGCCGACCGTCGAGGTTGAAGTGGAACTCACCTCCGGAGCCGTCGGACGGGCAGCGGTGCCCTCGGGCGCAAGTACCGGCGCCCACGAGGCGCTTGAGATGCGCGATGGCGATACGAGTTCCTATGGGGGCAAAGGCGTCCACAAGGCGGTTGCGAACGTTGAACATGAGCTTGCACACGCCCTGATCGGGCGCGACGGCACCCAGCAGGCGACGGTCGACCGCATGATGATCGAACTCGACGGCACGCCGACCAAGTCGCGCTTTGGCGCAAACGCCATCCTCGGCTGCTCGCTCGCGGTTGCGAAGGCAGCGGCCGCCGAAGCCGGCCAGCCGCTCTACCGCTACATCGGTGGCGCACGGGCGCACGTCTTGCCCGTCCCGATGATGAACATCCTGAACGGTGGCGCCCACGCCGACAACAACGTCGACCTGCAGGAGTTCATGGTCGCTCCGGTGGGCGCAGGCTCGTTCGCCGAGGCGCTGCGCGCTGGATCCGAGGTCTACCAGGCGCTCAAAAGCGTGCTCCGCACGGAGAAGCTCGGCACCGGAGTGGGTGACGAGGGCGGGTTCGCGCCGAACCTCGGCAGCAACCGCGAAGCACTCGAAGTCATCATGACCGCAATTGAGAAGGCCGGCTACAGCGCCGGCAAGGATGTCGCGCTCGCACTCGACCCGGCGTCCACGGAGTTCTTCAAGGACGGCAACTACCACTTGGACGGCGATGGCAAGGTCCTGTCGCCGGCGGAGATGGTGGACTACTGGGCCGACCTTGTGGCCGCCTTCCCGATCGTGTCGATCGAGGACGGAATGGCGGAGGATGACTGGGATGGCTGGAAGATCCTGACCGACCGCATCGGCGACACGACCCAGCTCGTCGGCGACGACCTGTTCGTCACCAACCCGGCGCGGCTCAAAGACGGCATTGAGCGAGGGGTGGGCAACGCAATCCTGATCAAGCTGAACCAGATCGGGACCCTGACCGAGACGCTCGAGGCGATCGACATCGCCGCAGGGGCCGGATACGCGTCGATGATCTCCCACCGCTCAGGCGAGACCGAGGACACGACGATCGCCGACCTGGCCGTCGCAACCGGGGCGGGACAGATCAAGACGGGTGCTCCGGCACGCAGCGAGCGGGTCGCCAAGTACAACCAACTGCTGCGGATCGAAGAGCAGCTTGGACCGGGTGCAAGCTACCCCGGTCGCAACGCCTTCAGGGGCTGATGCAACAGCAGCGGGCAGGACTGCGTGGGCCGGTGGCGTACGGTGATCACAGCGCGACTCGACCGGGGTCGCGTACATCGGAAAGCCGTCTCACGCGCTGTGCGTCAAACTCGTCGACTCTTCATACTGGGTGTGCTTGTGGCACTCATGGTCTCGTACATCGGGCCGGTACGTGGCTACCAGTCGCGAAAGACCGAACTCCGTGCGCAGCAGGTGACACTCTCGAAGCTCCTCAAGGAACGCGACGCGCTGCGCGCCCAAGTGGCTGGCGGGCAGTCCAAGGGCTCGATGGAGCAGCGTGCGCGCGAGCTCGGCTTCATCAAGCCCGGCGAACGTCAGTTTCGGGTGACCAACATTGAGCCGGACCCCACCGTCACACAAGGGGGCAAAGGCATCGGATCCTGGCTCCCGCCCGTCGCCTGAGGACCAGACCCTCGTCGCCCATTTGCTTGGCCGTGCGTCATTCACCGACTACCGGATCGCCGTGCGCTGCCCGTTCGGTGGTCCGGCGATCCTGGAGAACGACCCGTTCGATGTGAGCGGGAGGCCATTTCCGACCCGCTACTGGATGGCATGTCGCCACCTGCACGCTGCCGTCAGCCGGGTGGAGGCCGACGGTGGCGTCCGGGCCCTCGAGGATGATCCCGCAATGGCATCTGCGATCACGGCGGCCCATGAAGCTCACGCAACGCTGCACGAGGGACACCACATCGGCGGCGTGGCCGATCCCAGACGCGTGAAATGCCTTCACGCACAGCTGGCATTCGCGCTTTCCACCGGCGGCAATGCCGTCGGGGACTGGATTCTCGCCCGCATCGATACGCCGTGGCCCGCAGTCTGCTGCGCGCTCCAGCAGGAGGGTGCGGTATGAGTCACGCCCAGGCGCAGGCGGCGGTGTTCGAGTGGCAGGAGGGATCCAAACGCATGTCAGCGGTACCGGTCGGGCGGCGTGCGGCCTACGAGGCCGTCGTCGACGCCGTTCAGGTCGAACTGCGACGCAGACTCGGGACGAGTTTCACGGTCGCCGAACTCGCGCGAGAGTACGCTGACGCCCATATGTGGTTTCTCCCTGTTGCCGTCCAAGTCGCGCCGCGAGTCCCAGGTGCGCATGACGGCGCCGTCACGCTGGACGCGGGATTCGCCCGGTTCATGCGTCGTGCAATGGATGCGAGCCTGTGGTGAGCGAGCCCACCGATCCGACCCGCGAGCCTGAGCTGCCTCCCACCCCGCCAGTGGGCGGACGACTTGAGGGCTATCAACCCAAACGCCCGAAGCCCGCCGACCTCGGTGAGGCGACAGCCGCAACACGGCGTGAGCGTCCCCAACCGGCCAACCCCAGACAGGGACGTCCCCCGGCCCGTCGCGGTCGTGCTCAGTCCGCACGGACCGTGAGTGCGGCAGTGGCGGCGCTGATCGCGGCAGGCGCGCTTGGCATCGGACTCATGTTGGGATGGATGGCACGTGGGGGACCGCCGAAGGCGGAACTCGTCGTCACCACGCAGAGTGTCCCAGCGGTGACGGTGACAAAGGAAGTCTCGCCGTAGCTACTTCGCGTCGGTCAAGGTGATCGTCAGGGCCGCCTGATCCGGTGCGAGCGCGATGGGGCCGGTGTTCGCGACCCCGTCATGCGCGGCAAGCACCTCGGTGACCGCCGCGACGAACGCTGAGCGGGTGTCGTCGACGGGAAGCTCAAGCTCCAGTGTCGTCGTGTCGGCACTCGACGACGCCATGATGGCGAGCTGCCGGTCGCGGACGAGGACGCGAAGGTCAGCAACTGCGCCCTCGATTGCGACGCTCGGCAACGTCCACGCCGACACGGGCGGTCGCGACTGCTCACGCTCAATGTCCGGCGAGCCGCTCAAACCTTTGGACGACGATACGGCGG
>CALMXK010000015.1 GCA_937871165.1 uncultured Actinomycetes bacterium | reverse complement strand
CCACCGAGATCTACACTAGATCGCTCGTCGGCAGCGTCAGATGTGTATAAGAGACAGGTGCGAAGCATCGACGCCATCGTTGCGAACGCGTTCTGGTGGGCGGGTACGGCGTTCTATCCGCGCTACGAGGTGACGGCACCCATTTGGGGTCTTGATCCCGTTCAGGACCAGGGATACGCGGGCACCGTGATGATGATGTGGACCGGTACGTCGACGTTGATCGTGTCGGCGTTACTCTTCTTCCGGATGGCGCGTGAGGGTGAGCTCCGGCAAGATCTCATCGAGCGCGGCCTCGATCCGGTCGCCGTCAAACGCGCCGTCCGGTATGGCCGCGGTGAGGCGCTCGCTCGTCGGCACGGCATCGACTTGTCGGCTCCCGTCGGTGTCATTCGGTCCGGTCCCTCCGTGGAGGGCTGAGTTCGCCGCGTCGTCGGCCGTCGCGTCATCGGCGATGGCCGAGGGGGTCAGCAGGCCGTCGTCATAGAGGTCGAGTGCGGCAGTGATGGCATCAGCCCACCAGTGTGCGCCCGCACCCGTCCGCAGGATGTGCAGGGCTTCCTCGGTGGCCAGGGCGCGACGGTAGGCACGGTGGGCGGTCATGGCATCCCATGCGTCGGCCACCGCCATGATGCGCGCACCTTCCGGGATGTTGATTCCGGCGAGCCGTTCGGGGTAGCCGTCGCCGTCCCATCGTTCATGGTGGTGCAGGACCCAGAGAGTCTGGTCTGCCGTCAGCACGTCGCGCACGATCTGGGCGCCGAGGGCGGCGTGCGTCTTCATGACATCGAACTCGTCGTGGGTGAGCGGGCCGGGCTTTGTCAGGATGCTGTCGGGCACTCCGATCTTGCCGACGTCATGCACGAGTGCGGCCTCTCTGAGCAGCAACATGGCGTGGTGGTCCCATCCGAGGCGTTCGGCGATTGCCCCGGCGATCGTTCCGACGCGTTCGGAATGGCGGTGTGTGGAGGGATCCTTGGCGTCGACCGCCCGCGCCAGCGCCGCGACTGCGGAAAGCGTTCGGGCGCGTTCTGCTTGGGCGGCTCGGTCTTCCACCGACAACACGTCCATCAGGTCCGGTTGGTAGCGGGCCACGCTGTTGCGTCCGTGGGTCTTTGCCCAGTAGAGCGCACCATCGGCCAAGCGCAGCAACTCGGCCGCCGTTGCCGCATGGGCGAGATCGCAGACGCCTGCAGAGACGGTGACCGCTCCGACACCCGGGAACGTCAGCTGTTCCACCATTTCCCTGGCGCGCTCCGCCACAAGCCAGGCAGCCGTTCCTGTCGCATCGGGCAGCAAGCATGCGAACTCTTCGCCGCCGATGCGAGCCAGGTGGTCTTCATTTCGCAGGCGATTGTCCAACCGTTCGGCCAATTGGCGAAGGACGCTGTCGCCGGCCTCATGTCCGCAGCGATCATTGATCAGGCGGAAGTCGTCGATATCGAACACGACAAGTGACAGATCTGTGCCGCGTCGGTGGGCGGCCTCGACCTCGGCGGCGAGTGCAGTGTGGAACGACCGGTGATTTAGCAGGCCGGTCAGTGCATCACGATTGGACTGTGCAACTTCGCTGCGCAGTTCTTCCGCAATGGCGATGTTCTCGCGAAAGGTGAGGCCGGTTCGAATCATGACCAGCACAAGGGTGGCGGTCGCCAGTCCGAGTCCTGCGGCTCCCAGCTCCACAAAGTTGCCGTAGGCGACGAGCGCCACTGTCATCCAGCCGAACAACGTTGGTCCGACGAGGAGACCCCATCCTTCAAGGCGCAGTTGCGTCGACAACGTGGATGGCCACCATGACGCGAGGCCGATCAGCGACAGGCCGATCGGCCCGAGCAGTGTGGTGAGCTCAAGGCCGGGAAACGATGTTGTCGAGAAGGTGAGCTCGATGGCATGGGTGAGTGCCATGAGCACGAGCCCGGCGCCCATGATGGTCCACGCCCGACTGGGGCGCCATGCGTTCAAGGCCATGATCCCCGCGATGAAGGCGATGAGCAGAAAATCGCCAAGTGGCAGAACGAGTCGCAGGACCAAGTCCGCGAGGTCGACGGTTGTGGACTCAAGCGCCGGTTGGATCAACACCCCGACGCCGACGGCAGCGACCGCCAGCGCGCCAATCAAGCCATCAAGCCAAAGGGCCGTCGCAAACCGTTTTATTCGGCCTCTCACAAGCTGTACGAGGCCAAGGTACGCGAGTGGATAGAACGCAACCCGGCACACAGCCCCCAGGCCGTTGGCGTCGGCAGGAGGAGCGCCATTGATCGCATCAGCGAGTGAGCCGACCATCCATACACCAAGAGCGACGGCCAGTACTCCCCAGGCGGCCCCGCCGCCTTTTGTCTGAACCGCCCGCAGGACAAGGGAAAGCGATCCGGCTCCCACCACGATGATGGGCAGCCAACGTGCGAACGGGTCCGATGGGTTCGCCAAACGGCCTGCGACGAAGGCAGCCAGCAGCAGTCCGATGGCGATGCCTGCCACGGCTTGGATAACTCTGCCCGCGCGGGGCTGAGTGGGTGTGCGGAGTTCGATCGCTGCAGTACCCAGGTTTGACCTTGTCCTCGAACGGAACCTGCTCCATCATTTATCGGTCTGGGATCTGATTCCCATAACGACATCTGCCGTCGTCCGATACGGAATGCGCAGCGAATGGGGTGCACAGTGGAGAGAGTCCGGATCGACAAGTGGCTGTGGGCAGCCCGCTTCTTCAAGACGCGCACCAACGCGACAGAGGCGGTGGCCGGCGGTCGCGTGCACGTGAATGGGGTTCGCGCCAAACCGTCCAAGGAACTCCAGGTAGGCGACACCATTGAGCTGACAGTCGGCGAAATGCCCTGGGTGATCGAAGTGACCGCCCTTGCCGACCGCAGGGGCTCGGCATCGGTCGCCGCCACGTTGTACGCAGAAACAGATGAGTCGAAGGCGCGACGGGCCGCGAGAGTCAGCGAACGCCGCGCGGCTCCCCCGCTGGGCGCGGACCTGGGTGAGCGGCCGACAAAGCGCGATCGTAGAAGGATTGAAGAGCTACAGGGACACCGACGGTAGCCCCGACGTCGCTATGAGATGAGGCGCTTCCTTACCCGGGCCATGTGCTGCCTGGAACTCGTCACGGCATCACGAACTGCATCGGAGAGCGCGATGTTCTTTGCAAGTGCAAGGCCCGGCTGGAAGATGCACATACCGAGTGCGGAGGTGGTCACTTCTACCGGCCGATCCCGATCCCACCGTTTCACCCGTCTGTTCATACGTTGAATCCAGACACGCGGATCGACAAGCCACCGCCCTTCGAAGAACCATCGGCGCATTGTTCGCTCGGACGGCACGTCGGCATTTCCGCCGAGGTTGTCGTCGCGAAGCTCGGCGATGACTCGAGTCGGATCTTCTCCATCGGCAAAACGCGCTTCGGCGGCAAACCGGATTCGTGACCATGAGTATGAGCCCGGTCCGTCGCTCGCCAGCTTGCCGCGGACGCGAAGACGATGTGTCCGAGCCGCCAGCGCCTGACGGGCGCTGACCGTGCCGTGCCTGCGACGCCAGAACGCTTCCAGTTTCACAGTGAGTGCGTGGCCTCCACGCCGTCGAAGGAATTCTCCGTCGCGATGGACGCGACAAAGGTCGATTCGAACCCCATGCGTCAGGAAGAACGGTCGCACGCCGCTTCCGGACGAGCAGACGGCGCACCGGGCCGAAGTGCCTGCGTGCCGTGCCCGGTCGCTGTTCTCGGTCTGCGCCAAACCGTCCATGTTCTGATCGTGCCGGAGGAATGTGTGTCGGCGCTGTGTCGCAGGAGTGCCAGATTGCGCACAACCTGTGTCAATTGTGTGACACGACTGTGCCGTCGATCCTCCGACGAAGAGATCATCAGTCAAGTGGCTGAACAGTGCGCTCAGCCACTTGACTCACGGGCGGCTCCGCGCAGGATGCCGTCGGCTTCGATTTCAAGAGCGTCGACCAAGGGTGAAAGTCGGCGTTCATCGGCCCATGCAAGTGACACGTGATGACCAAAACATTCGCCCGCGCGGGGTGCGATGAACGTCGCCGTAATCCCCACGGCGGTTCGCTCGATGAAGGGAACCATCCCTGGATTGGTGGGATCCACCGCGTCGAGATAACGCTCCGGGAGCCAGTTCCCGTCGGCCGAGCGGACCAGCAGCGCCTCAAGGTCGCTCGTTCCCGTACCGACCACAGTTTCTCCGCGCTGCCACTTGACGGCTCGCAGCCACGGCGCTTCGAATGGTTCGGCGGTCAAGTCGTCAAGACGCCGGTCCGGGTCGAGGCGAGCCACGATGCGCAGCTGAGGAATGTCTCGGCGAACGGTGATTCGCCACAGCCAACCGAAATGACCGTCAACGTCAAAGGTTGTCCCGCCGTAGTCGGGAATCGCAGCGGTGAGGGAGACCTCAAGCTCGTCCGTGGTCCAGCCGACCGCTGGTCCGCCAAGTGGCAGACCATCCGGGACCAATGAGCCGTCGATCCAGGTGGAGAAAGGGCCGAACGGAGTATCGCGGCGGAAGATGCTCACCGGACGGTCTGTTTCGATCCGTCGAACTGAAGTGACGACGGTGCAGAGCGGTTGCGCTCCAACAGCCATGCACGAAGCGCCTGCGGCTCCATCGGCGCACAGAAGAAGTTGCCCTGGGCCATGTCGCAGCCGAGTCCCACGAGTGCGCGCACTGCGGCCGGATCCTCAACACTTTCGGCCACCAGACGAAGTCCCATCTGGTGGCCCAGATCAATGGCCGACCTGACCAAGTCCGCACCGTCATGGCCAGACTGGGCCTGCTTGAGCAGGCGACCGTCCAACTTCAGCTCGCGAATGAGCGCGTCGGTGTCGGCGAGTGACGAGAAGCCGCTGCCGTAGTCGTCGACCACAAGCTCGATCCCGAGCGCATCCAGTCCACGAAGGACCTCGCCGGCGGTCTCATCATCGCTCGCCATGGCCGAGTGCGCGATCTCAAGTTTGAGCAGTCGAGGCGGCACCTGCCAGCGCGTCAGTCCTCTGGCCACCACGTCGATTGTCGAAAGGTCGTGCATGCAGCGTCCGGACAGGTTGACCGAAACGGGGAGTTCAAGCCCTTCGTCGAGCCACGCGCGGGTTTGTGCGAGTGACAGGGTGATCGTCCGTGCGGTGATTGGTCCGATCAGACCGGTCTGTTCTGCGAGTGGAAGGAACGCTCCGGGGAAGAGGCGACCGTGGCGAGGGTGATGCCAACGCAAGAAGGCCTCGACACCTTCGATATGGCCGGTCCTCAAGTTGACCTTCGGCTGGTACTCCAGTTGCAACTGGTCCGTGTCAATCGCCATGCGGAGGTCCGCGACGAGGTCCAGGCGGTCTGACGGCTGGGGAGCCATGGCCGCCTCGAAGTAGCGAAGATCGACACCTGCGCGCCGGGCGGCGTACATAGCCCGGCCGGCACGTTCAACAAGAACGTCGACCGTCTCTCCGTCCTCGGGTGCGAGCGCAACACCCATGGTCGCGTGGATGCCGACGGCATGCCCGTTGCCGATGATCGTCGGGTAGAGCGTCGCGAGGATCTTTCGAGCAGCATCGAGCGCGCCGGTCCGGTCGGTCACCTTCGACAACAAGATTGCAAATTCGTCACCGCCCAACCGAATCAGCAGATCGCCTCCTTGGATCGCACCATGCAGGCGGCGACTGACTTCACGCATCACCGCGTCACCCGTTGCATGGCCAAGCGCATCGTTGACATCGCGGAAGTTCGCGAGGTTCAAACACAGCACCGCGGTTTGGTACCCCTCACGCTCGCCGCTCGCCAGCACCTCTTCACCACGTTCAGCGAGCGCGCCACGGTTCAACAGTCCCGTGAGCGGGTCCGAGATGTTCGCGATCGAGAGCGTTTCCCGGTGCCGACGGAGTGTCAGCAACCCGAGGACCAGCATCAGCAGGGTTGCGACAGCCATCGCCGTTGCCGCACTCCCCGATCGAAGCAACGAACCGCTGCCAGGCGCGGGCATTGAAGTAACGATCCACCACGCATTGTCGTTTGCAGGTGACACCTCGATGGCTTGCGCCCGGTATGCCTGGCCGTTTCGAACCTGCACGGTCGGCTGCGAGCGGACGTCCAGAAGTGTCGCCCGTTCGGCATCCGCGCCAGGTGCGGTCGTTTCGGTTGATGTGCTTCGCCCGTTGGCAATGACGACGCCGCTCGGGTCGATCACGCGCGACAGCACCCGGTTGTCATCCACTGTGATCGAACGCTGAACAGACGACAGATCGCTGAGTGTCATCAAAATCCGAGGGCGCGCATCCGCACCGGGACTGATCACGGTGGTCGTCGCGATAACCCAGCGTCCGACGTGCTTCGAGTAGTAGGGCTTCGTCTGACGGGCGACCCCCACAGGAAGATTGAGCGTCGGTTCGAGGAGTGCCCACTCCGGTGCTCGGCGTCGGCGCATGCCCGCGTCAACGGGGACGCCATCCACGACCTGCACGTAGACCCGTCCGATCGCGTCGATCAGCGCGCTCGAGATGATGGTGTCGCCAGTTGACGGGCCGGCACCGCTCAGCGCCGTCGCCAGGCGCTGCCGATCCGGATAGCGCTCCTGGATGTCCGGGTTTTGCGCGAGAAGCAGTGTCAGGCGCTCGCTGGCGCCAAGCTGGTCGGAAACACGTGCCGCGCCACCTGCCGTCGACGCGGGCGCGGCCAAGGCCAAGCCGCCGGGGCGCAAGCCGCGGCGGCCGCGCCCGATCGAGACCGGCCACGCACGCACATGTGCGCGACTGATCGGCCCGGCCCCGCGCGCACGGGACTTCATGCCGGCCTCACGCCGCGGTGCCAGATTGTCGTCATCGAGGCGGGTCGGTCCGCGATCGACAGGGGCACGCAATGAAGGCGAACGTGCAGAAGGCGCTGTCAGTGGTGGTGGCCGCAATCGGGCTGGCGTTGCTGGTGATGATGGTGGTCGTGGAAGGCGAACCGGGTGCGATCCCGCTGGCACTGATCCTGGCCGGAGTCGTCGGCTACGCCAGTGGCCGCCGCAGGGGCAGGTCCGGCAACCCGCAGTGAGCCCGCGCAGGGCGGGCAGCGGCGTGCTTCAGCCGGACGTGGGTGCCGCGCGTGACCGTCCCACCCAGGACATAGCCACGCACAGCAGCAGCCACACCACCGTGCGCAGGGTCATCGCGCGCAGGAAAGGTTTTTCGGCCATTCCGTCGACCACCGGGCTCCTCGGCTTGGTCAGCCCCATCCAGATCTTTTCGACCAAGTTGCCATTCTCCTTGAGAAAGATCACACCGCCGCCCTTGATGGAGAGATTGCGGATGACGTTGTCCGTGCTCTCCACCTCCAAACTGAAGTCGTTTCCGGGCTTCAATCCTGACCGGAATTTTGCGAGTAACCGCAAACTCCGGCTCAGCATTTCGTGCGCGTCCATCTGGCAGACACAGGGACATGCCAGCTGCGCGCAAGATCAATTTGGTCGGCCCTCAAATCCCTCGCCAGGACGAAAGGGCGAGGGCTTGAGCCGACGAACAGCAAGGGGGGATAACCAGTGCCCCCATTCGGGGGAACGACTGAAGAAACGGAGCCAGCCGCCGCTACGTCCCACTCCGCAGCGCTGGCGCGTTATCCCGAACGGCTTGAGGGCCGTTCGGAACTGCATTCGAGCGTTCCTGCCAAACCAACAAATATCCTGCTTGGCGCAACACGGGGTCAACTCGAACTTCACCGCCCAGCTTCGATAGGCTCCCAGGGGCCAGAAACGGCCGCCTGGAGCGGTCTGCGCTTCGTTTAGGTATCTGACATCATCCGCGCCGCTTTCTTCGCCTCTGTGGCCTTCCTAGCGGCTTGGTCGAATTTGGAGGGGAAGGGGGGTATGGTATACTTTCCGAGAGAGGGGCAGACGCCCCTCGAAATCCGCCGCCACTACTCGGATTGCCCCACAAGCATATGGCGAGCTTTCTCTGACTGGCGGCGGCCTTCGGGGTATGTCAAAATTCAAATCCATTTTAGGTGAGCTGACTGGCACATACGGAGGAGGGCGGGCCGCGCTTCCTTTTTCCGAGCGCATGCGTCACCTCTACATCCTTGGCAAATCTGGCACGGGCAAATCCACGCTGCTGCATAATCTTGCCGTTCAGGACATTCTGGCGGGGCAGGGCCTCTGCCTTATTGATCCGCACGGCGATCTTTGTGAGGCTCTGCTGGCACACATTCCGCGCAGTCGGACGCGCGATGTCGTCTATCTCAACCTTGCCGACTTTGAGCATCCGATTTCCTGGAACCCGCTGGAGGTTCAAGCT
>CALMXK010000014.1 GCA_937871165.1 uncultured Actinomycetes bacterium | reverse complement strand
TTTCAAGCAGAAGACGGCATACGAGATTCGCCTTAGTCTCGTGGGCTCGGAGATGTGTATAAGAGACAGGTCGTCGCACAGGTCGCCGCCGATATTCCCTTCGCGCCGGGCTCCACACTCGAAACGTCGGAGGCGTGGAGAAGCGTGCAGAAGCGCGACAACGAGCCGGCATCCGTCTCGACTGGTGCGTTGCGAGGGTACGTCGCCCGGTCGGCGGGCTGCTCATGGGTCGACTACTGGGCCACCGGGGATGCTGCTGCGCGTGCCGAGGCCACTCGAAACGTGGAAACACTCTTGGCATCGCGTGCCGTGCTCGACGTTGACCCAAAGCCGTCGGTCACGGGCGATCTCAAAGATGACGGCCTCAGAGGCCCGACGATCTTCGGTCCGCTCGCCCAGTATGTCCAGACGATGCGCTCAGGCGACGCAGCCTTGCTGAAGACCCAGGTGAGCACCGCAATGTGGTGCATGCCCGGTGACATGTTCCGATCCGGGTGGACCAAGTGAGTGCCGGCCCCTCGGAGACCGAGGACCGCTTTGAGGCGATGTATCACCGCACTGCGCCGGACATTCTCAGCTACCTCGTGCGTCGGTTGCCGACGCGCGAGGATGCTGCGGACCTGCTGGCCGACGTCTATCTCGTGGCCTGGCGCCGGTGGCACGACCTGCCGGCACCACCGGAGGATCGTCTTTGGCTGTTCGGCGTCGCACGCCGGACATTGCTCGCCAAACGGCGATCGGAGGTCCGCCGTCACGAGGCGGCCAGAAGCGCTTCGCCAGACACTCCGCACCCCTGCGCACGCCACCGTTGCCCCCGAGGTGGATGCTCAGGCTGCCGCGATCCTTGACGCGCTTTCGCAGCTGAGTCCCACGGACCGTGACCTCGTGACGTTGACGTTGTGGGACGGACTGACCAGCGCCGAGGTGGCCCAGGTCCTCAACATCAAAGAGGGCGCCGCTCGCGTGCGGCTGCACCGCGCACGCACCCGACTGCGGGCGCTGCTTAGCACCGGCGAGTCGACGATCGCGGACAGGATGCAGCTCCCCTCACCGAGGCCGCAGACCTGAGACCGATCGTGTCTGACGGTATGAGAACGGTATGAATTGTGTATGAGGTGCCCGGCACCAGAGGGACAAATCGGCAAGTGTCCCGTCCGCTCAGAGGCTTGCCAAAAGACCTGCGAGGGCGCTGGCGACAATGATCCACACGACGTTGATGCGAAACCGTGCGAGCGCGGCACGCAAGCGTGCGATACCCGACCGCCATTCGTCTGAGTCGTGCCCCTCGTCCCACAGCTCGGCGAGCTCCGACTGATCGCCGACGATGAGGTCCAAAACATGCATGGCCTTGGCAATCAGCTCCGACGACGGGGCGATCCCCACGGAGGCAACCCACGTGTCGACGTCCTCGGTGTAGGCGTCGGTCTGCGTTCCTCTCCCAAGGAGTTTGGCCACGACCTCCGCGGCCGCCACCGCCTCTTCGCCATCCGAACCGTCAACGTAGTCGTCGGCCTCAATCACCCGATCAAGTGCCTCCTCCAGAGCGGAAAGATCCCGGCTCTCGATCAGGTCGTAGCTCCAATCGCACGCACCGTCATTGCCGAATGGTTCGCCTGACCACGTGCCCATGTGTCCCCCGACCTGTCGAAGATCCGCCGTGCGCCGTCGCGGCGGAGTGTAGGACGACCTCGACCCCGCCGAGGTAGGAGAACGGTATGAATTGTGTATGAGGTGCCCGGCACCAGAGGGACAAAATGGGATTACGCGACGCGGTGTGCGATCTCTCCCAAGCCATCGATCGCAATCCGAATCCGGTCACCCGAATGCAAAAAGCGCGGCGGATCCATTGACATTCCCACCCCCGACGGAGTGCCCGTCACGATCACATCGCCCGGCCGCAAGGTGCACGTCTCCGCGATGAAGTCCACCACCTGCTGCGGCCGGAAGATCATGTCCGCAGTGTTCGTGTCTTGGCGCAGCTCATCGTTCACCCACGTGCGCAGACGAAGGGCGCACGGGTCCGGCACCTCGTCGACCGTCGTCACCCACGGACCGAACGGCACGGCGCCGTCGAAGCCCTTCGCCCGCGTCCACTGCTTCTCACGGTGCTGCAGATCACGGGCACTCACGTCGTCGGCCACGCAGTAGCCGGCGATGGCACCGCCGCCACCGATCACAATGGCAAGCTCACCCTCGTAGTCGAGCCGCAAGACGACCGCTGGACACACCACATCGTCACCAGGGTTGGCGGCAGCGCCCGGCTGCATCGTGAAGATGATCGGCTGCTCGGGCAGCTTGGATCCCTGCTCAGCGGCATGCGCCGCATAGTTCAAGCCGACTCCATAGAGCACGCCCGGTTGAACCGGCGACAGCAGACGCACCTGATCGAGCGCGTAATCCGCGCCGTCCGGAGATGGGATCGGGTCGGCGCGTGCGAGCAGATCGACAACCCGCACACCTGCCGCGTATGCGACCAGGCGACCGTCGACCACCGCACCCGCAACGGGCGACGTCGAGCCGGGAGGGATGAAGGTCGCAAGTCGCACGGTGGGAACGATCATGCCCGCGACGCCGAGCGCCGCGGGCGAGCGATCAGGCCTCGTCGTCCTCGTGCGTAACTTCGCTCGGACCGAACTCGCCATGGGCGACCTGGGCGAGCGAACGGATGATGCTGACGCACATCGCGTCACTGACGCTCACCTGCACGTGGCTCTCATCCGCATCCTGGAACGCCACGGTCCAGTACGGAACCAGGCCGTCGGGCATCTGCTGCGGCGGGGTGACCGACATGCCGACCAGCTGCGGCGTCAACACCCAGAACATGCCCTCCGGCAACCCGACCTGCTCCGGCTGCCAGTTCAGCGCTTCCGGCGGCAACTGCTGGCGCATCGGCTCCGCCTGGGTGAAGGCGCCCATCATGCCCTCGGCGTCGGTCATGCTGATCGGAATGTGCAGCGCCAGGTTCTGGCCCGAGCGGAACTCCAGCATGGCCGCCGGCTCAGTGCCGGGCTCCGGCGGAGTCTCACCCTCTGGAACCTCGTACTGCACGGGGTGGCACTCGAACTCGCTTGCGTGAAAACCAATAGTCATCCTCATACGAGGATGTTGACACACAGCGCCGACCGGTGACCGGCCGGCACGGCACCATCACGACCTGTCGCGGCTTGGCAGCTCCGTCTCAAGGCCCGTACGTACCTCAAGGCCAAGCAGACGCATCGCCTTGAGTCCAAGCGACAGCTTCTCGCGGTCGTCGCTTTTGCCGACATCGAGACCCGCAAGCTCAGCAATGCGGTCCAGGCGGTAGCGCACCGTGTGGCGGTGGGTGTAGAGCGTGGAAGCGGTGGCCGCCAGGTTGCCGTCGAGCTCCAGATAGGTGGCAAGCGTGCCGACCAGCGCCGTCTGGTACTGCTCGTCGTATGCGACAAGTGGCGCAAGCGTCGACTCGTAGAACGCCGAAAGCTCCGCGGGACGATCGGCGAAGATCTGGAACAGCAGCTTGTACGTGCCGGTCTCCTCGAAGGTCACCACCTCGCCCAGGCGACCGAGCCGCTCGCCGATGTTGAGGGCCAGATCGGCCTCGTCGAGTGCCGCGCCAAGTCGCTCGGTGTCCGCTGTGTGACGCGAGAGTGCGACGGTGACCGACATGCCCGGAACGGTGTCGTGCGTGGCCGACAGCAGGCGCCGGGCAAGCTCATGTGCGCGCTCGTCGACGCCCGGACCCTCGTCCTCCAGGTCGGTCGGCGTGGGAAGCAGCGCGAGCATGCGCCCGCCACTCCAGTCCACGAGCGCCCGCGGCCACTCGTGATCGATCACGGCACGCGCAGCCTTCAGAAACCGTCGGCCCACGCGGTCGTCCACGACGATCGCCGGATCCTGCGCCTTCAACGTGCCGATCAAGCCGACTGCGCCATTTGACAGATCCGCACCAAGCAGGCGGGCGCGCCGGATGATCGTGTCGCGGCTGATGACCTCACCGGCCACCAGCTCTTCGATCAGCTCGCCACGAAGCCGCGACTCGGCGTCCACGCGCGCGCCCTCACGGGCGAAGTCCACGGCGGCTGCCTCGACGATCTCCTCCACCACGGCGTCGTCGACACCTGCCGCCGTCAGCACGAGCGCGCCGACAACGTCGACCGCGCCGGGTACCTCGACGATTCGTGCCCCCGCGGGCGGCGCTGCGAGAACCGGTGGCAACACGTCCATGGGGTCGAGCGCGCGGGCGGATTCCACCTGGTCGTGCACCGCCGCCATCACGTCGTCGGCGATCGCGTGGCGGGCCACCACGTCGCCGTAGCCGTCAAGCACGGCGCAGCCGCCGCCGGTCATGTCGGCGCCGATTTTCGTGATCTCGCCGATTCCGGCGCCGCCGATCAATGCTTCGCGCAATGCGCGGCGCGCCACACCGGCGGAGTGATGCGCACCTCCCAGGATTGCCTGCACCATGGCGGCGGTCACGCGTGCAGCGTTCGCCCCGTCCGGCAGGACGATCAGCGGCACGGCCACGTCGGCGCCCGCCGTGTCGCGCGCGATCACGGCGACACAGCCAAGGGGCGGCGAAACCGCAACCGACGGCGCGCCAAGCAGCAGGGTCCCCTCGGCCTGCTCTTCGTTGCCGCCCAGGTCGGCGGCGACGGCACGGATGATCACGGACCGGTCGGCGTCGACCGGCACGATGCGTGCGTCGGCGAGCTCCGGCAGCTCGAGCAGGTCGTTGAGCGTGCGGTCGGTGCGGACCGGTGGCGGGGTCGTCGTCATCGCACTCACATCGTCGGGAGGTCGCGGTCGATTTCGTACGCGGTCACCTGCGTGCGGTACTCGTTCCACTCACGGCGCTTGATCTCGCACAGACGCGCGTGGATGTGTTCGCCGAGCGTGCGAAGCAGCAGCTCGCTCTCCGCACCGACCTCGACGGCCTCGCCCAGTGATTCGGGGAGCGCTTCGATGCCGACACGGTGGCGTTCATCGGTGCGCAGGTCGTACAGGTTCGGCTCCAGCTGGGCGGGCAGCTCGTAGCCGTTTTCGATTCCATCCAGGCCGGCGGCGAGCAACACGGCGAAGCTCAGGTACGGGTTGCAGGCCGGATCCGGGCAGCGGATCTCGACGCGAGTGGGTTCGTCCTTCAGATGCTGGCTCGGCACACGGATGATCGCCGACCGGTTGCGGGTGCTCCACGCCACGTAGACCGGGGCTTCGAAGCCCGGCACAAGCCGCTTGTAGGAGTTGACCCACTGGTTGAGCACGGGTGACATCTCCCGTGCGTGACGAAGCTGCCCCGCGATGAACTGCTTGGCGGTGTCGGACAGGCCGGCGCGATCGGCGGGATCGTCGAAGGCGCTCACGCCGCCACGCAGCAGCGTCTGATGGGTGTGCATGCCGTTGCCGTTCTCACCGGCGAGCGGCTTCGGCATGAACGTGGCGTAGTAGCCGTGCTTGTGCGCCACCTCTTTGACGACGGTGCGGTAGGTCATGACGTTGTCGGCCATGGCGAGCGCACTGGTGTCGTGCATGTCGATCTCGTGCTGGGAGGGTCCGGCCTCATGGTGGGATGAGGCCACGCTGATGCCCATCGCCTCCAGGGCGATCACGGTTTCGCGGCGCACGTCGCTTGCGGCGTCCAGCGTTGTCAGGTCGAAGTAGCCGCCACGGTCGAGCGGCGTCGGCGCGGTGTTGTCACAGAAGTAGAAGAACTCAGGCTCCACGGCCACGTGGAAGTCATCGAAGCCGAGCGACGTGGCGCGCTCCATGACCCGGCGAAGCACGTAGCGCGGGTCACCCTCGTACGGTGCGCCATTTGGCAGCTTGATGTCGCAGAACATGCGGGCGACGGCCTGCTCCTGCGGGCGGTACGGCAGGATCTGGAAGGTGGTGGGGTCGGGCAGGGCGACCATGTCCGACTCTTCGATCGCGTGGAAGCCGGTGATTGAGGACCCGTCGAAGCCGACTCCGCGCTCCAGGATCACCTCCACCTGGTCGCTCGTGATGGCGAAACTCTTGAGCCTGCCGAGGATGTCGGAGAACCACAGGCGGATGAACTTGACGTCCCGCTCGCGAATCTGTGTGAGTACCGCGTCCTTCGTCACCGCAGTCCTTTCCGAGGGCGAACAGCTCGACGTTACCAGCACGTCGACGCCCGACGGACAGGGCGCCCACCATCCACCGGGGACTTGCTGGTGGGCGGTGGGCGAACTTTGGTGTCACTCGGGTCGTCGTGTGGCGGCAATCGCCGTCTGCCATACAACAGCACCGGGATGCCCCACGACTTCGGCCAAGTGGCGCAACTCATGGGGCGACAGCTCTCCCGATGGCCAACCGGCCGGTACTTAACCATTCTGGTGCCTGGCACCAGAACTGTCTCTTATACACATCTCCGAGCCCACGAGACTAAGGCGAATCTCGTATGCCGTCTTCTGCT
>CALMXK010000013.1 GCA_937871165.1 uncultured Actinomycetes bacterium | reverse complement strand
TTTTTTTCAAGCAGAAGACGGCATACGATATTCGCCTTAGTCTCGTGGGCTCGGAGATGTGTATAAGAGACAGGACCTACTCCGGACGCACTCCGCCATCGGCCGCGTCGCTCGTGTCAGGCCCCAGCCGCAGCTCCGATGTGGAGAAGATCACGACCTACGGCGCCCACGGGGCGCTCGCCGAACACGTGATCGTCGTGCGCTAGTGTCGCGCTTCGGAAATGCGTATGCAGTTCGCTGAGCGAGACCGAGCGAGGCGGTGGACGCAGGTCGTTGTGAATACCGGCCGTATTTGCAATACCGAGGACGCCGGATCGCGACGGTCGCAGCCGGCGAACTGCCACGAAGTTCCGACGCGCGACACTACACAACGCCGTCCTTGCGGTTGAGGAAACCGCCGACCGAGATGGCCAGTGCGCCAAGGAACGCCAGGTACCCGCCGTACTTGATGGAGACGGCGTCGAGCTTGCCGGAGTCGAACAGGTTCCAGGCCACGATGACCGTGGCGACACCGCCGACGGATTCGAGCGGCTGACGCAGGCTGTCGTCCAGTTTGCCGGTCGCGATCAACACGAGCACGGCGACCACAGCCACCGCGATCAGGACCAGCGCGATATCGACGATGCCGAACGCCTTGAAGGCGTTGACCGACAGCGCCCCGTACGCCTCGAGCATGTTGTCGACGACCGCCGACCCGGTGTTGATGCCAAACCACGGGAGAAACAGTGAGATCAGCAGCGCGAGCGCGCCTGCACTCGCAGCCTTGTCGCCCTTGCTCATTTGATCCAACATCAGGTCCTCCACGTTCAGTCGCCGCGCGCCGGAACCGCTCCGGGCACCTCACGTATTTCGGCAACTGAGGGTTTCCCCTGAAGTGGTCAGCCCTCCGTGCGAGGCGGTCGACCCCGCAACGCGTCGACCAGCAGCACGCAGGCGGCGGCGAAAGCGACGAGCGACGCCACGACCATGACTGTCAACGGAAGGGGGCGGGCGACCAGCACGGGGTCGCGCGTCTGCTGCACTGCATCAACGACCAATACGAGTCCGAGCGTCGCTACCACCGCCAGGATCAACGGAACGATCGCGCGCCGTCGAACGATCGTGACGAACGCGATCAACACGCACGCCACGAGAATCGTCGCCGCGACGGCTCCGTTCGACACCCAATATCCATACGATGTGGAGATCACTCCACCGAAGGCGCCGGTCCCCACCGCCCCCTCGTCAACCATTCCTGGAAGGTCCTCAAAATCGGCGACCGAGGACATGAGCGCGTCCTCGTCGACGCTGTGCACACCGACCGCCGCCCACATGATCCACGCCACTCCAAGACCCGCCGCCACGACCACGTACCCCCAGCGACGGGCCAACGCGCTCACCGGCGTCGGGAGAACTTGACGGCGCGGTCAGAGTCGCGTTTGGCGTCGCGTTCCATGATGGTTCGGCGCTTGTCGTAGAGCTTCTTGCCGCGGCCGAGACCGAGCTCCACCTTCGCGCGACCGTCGTTGAAGTACACCCGGATCGGAATGAGCGACAGTCCCTTCTCCGCCATCGCTCCGGTGATCCGATCGATCTCAGTGCGATGGAGGAGCAACTTGCGCGTGCGCGTCGGTTCGTGCCCGAAGCGCGAGTTCATGTGCTCGGGGATGTGCAGGCCAATCAGGTAGACCTCACCGTCGCGCACCTGCGCGTAGGCGTCGCGGATCGTGGCGCCGCGCTCACGCAGGCCCTTCACCTCGGTGCCCATCAGGACGAGTCCGGCCTCCAGACGCTCCACGAACTCGTATTCGTGCAGCGCTTTGCGGTTCTGCGCGACATCTTTGAAACGCTCGTCGGTGTTCTTCGCCTTGGCCATGGGCCGACCATCTTAGCGGCGTCGGCGCTGATGGCGGTTGCCACCGCGGCCCGAGTCCTGGCCAGGCCTGGCGGGACGCCCACCCGCGCCCGTGTCGCGGCCGCGGGGACCGGGCGCTCCGGACGGCTTGGCGACGGTGCCGGCCGGCACCAATTCCACTCGGCCGCGAAGCGGCTGCACGTCATCCACCCGCACCCGGATGGCGTCGCCAATCCCGATGCGCCGTCCCGACTCGTCACCTTCGAGGAGCACGCCGAGCGGGTCCTGTGTCCACCAGTCGCCGGGAATCGCCCTGGCGGGCAGGTAGCCGTCGTACACCAGATCCGGACCGAACGCCACGAACAGTCCCGCCTCGCCGACGCCGGTCACCTCGCCGTCAAACTCCTGATCGTGGTCCTCGGCGATCACGTCACGCACCAGGAAAGCAAGGCAGACGCGGTCGGCACGGCGCTCCACGTTCACCGCCTGCCGTTCGGTCAGCGAGCTCTGCTCCGCAGCCAGCGCGCATCCGAGCGCATTGTCGGCTTGGCCGTCGAGACCGAGCGCGTCGAGCAGTGCCCGGTGCGCAACGAGATCCGGATAGCGCCGGATCGGTGATGTGAAGTGCAGGTATGCGGAGCTTGCAAGCCCTGAGTGCGACGACTCCTCCACGCTGTAGTACGCCTGACGCAGCGACCGCAACACGAGCACCGGCAGCCCACGGGCGCCGCCGTGGCGCGCAACATGCGCCGTGATCGCCGCTCCGGCGTCGCGCGCCGCCTGGGCACACTGCTCCGGAGTGAGCGGCCCATCGGGAAGTGGCGCCATCGCCACGCCGAGCGCCGCCATGCGGTCGTACAGCAGGATGATGGCGGTTTCGGACGGGTCGTCGTGGAACCGGTAGATCGTCGGCACACCCTTGGCCAACAGGAATCGCGCCACCGCCTCGTTGGCGGCGATCATGCAGTCCTCCACCAGCTGGTGCGACTCCGTCTGGTGTTCGATCTCGACACCGAGCAGACGATCGTCGTCCCAGCGAAACGCCGCCTCGCCGGTCGTGATCTCAAGCGCACCTCGCCCCATGCGACGTGCACGCAACCACCCGGCAACCTCTCGCGCCACCTGGATGTCGGCGTCCAGCTCGGCATCTCCCAAGGAGACGCCGCCGAAGAACCGGTCCACCTGCGGGTAGGTCAGGCGCCGCCGCGAGTGGATGGTGGAGCGCTGGAAGTGTGCGCTTCGAACCTCGCCGTCAGGGCCGATCAAAAGTTCGGCCGTCACGACCTTGCGATCGGCGCCGGGGCGCAGGCTGCACACGTCGTTGGACAGCACCTGCGGCAGCATCGGATCGACCATTCCCGGCACGTACACCGAGTTGCCGCGCCGCGACGCCTCCTTGTCGATGGCGCCCTCCGGTCTGACAAAGCGCGACACATCGGCGATGTGCACCCACAGGCGGATCGCATCGCCGTCGCGCGCCACAGCGATCGCGTCGTCGTGGTCTTTCGCGCCTTCCGGATCGATGGTGATCACCAGCTGGCCGGTCAGGTCGACGCGTCCAGGGTCGACATCATCGGCCTGCCGCGCAACGTCTTCAGCCTCGGCGATCACCGCCTTGGGAAACGGACGACCGAGATCCTCGTCGGCGAGCAGTGCCGCCATCGCAGCTCGCGGAGACGTGGCCGATCCGTGCACCGCCACGATTCGTGGCGAACCGCGACCGGCAATCGCGGTCACCAGGTCCCCGATTTTTCCGAGCTTGCCCTGCTTGCCCAGGCGCAGCAGCGGACCCGGCGCAAACACCGGTTCGACACCGAGCCCACGACCGGCGCCGACCAGCCGACCGACAACGACCGAGGCGGGGCGCGGCCCGCGGGGGGCGCGGCTCAGCGCGCTCCCACCAGGCGAAGACCCGCCTGAAGCACTTCGTCGGCGGGCGTCTTCGGATCATCGGCCAACTTCACGTCCGGCGTCAGCCCGCGGGTGCCCAGGTCAAAACCCTTGGGCGTGAGATAGCTGGCGACGGTGTACTTGAGCGCACCGCCACCGGGAAGCACGCGCGTCGATTGGATGAGCGCCTTGCCGAACGTGCGATCACCCATGAGCTTCGCCCGGCCGGCGTCACGCAACGCCCCTGCCACGATCTCACTGGCGCTCGCCGAGCTCTGGTCCACCAGGATCACGACGGGCGTCTTTCCATCGAGCACGGGGTCGTCATCGGTGCGAAGCCGGTTGGGCTCACCGTTGCGCGGTTTCTCGGTCACGACATCCGATCCGCTCGGCAAGAAGACCCCGACGACGTCGACGGCTTCGTCGACCAAACCTCCCGGATCGCCGCGAAGGTCGAACACCACGCCCGTCACCTTCTGCTTGGCGAACCCGCTGACAGCGCTGCGCAACGCCTTGGCCGATCCTGTGGTGAACCGGTCAAGGCGTACGTAGCCGACCTTCGCATCCCCCACCGTCTCCACGCGTGTATCAACCACGCGTTCGCGGATCTCCGCCCGGGTCATCGTGAAGTCTCGTGGCTTTGCCGCGCCGCGGACGATCCGGAGGGTCACCTTGGTGCCCTCCTTGCCCTTGACCGTCGACATGGCGGCGTACTTGTCCTTTGCGGCGACGGGAGTGCCGTCCACCGCGACGATCACGTCAGCGGCCTTGACCCCTGCACGGTCTGCAGGACCATCGGGGATCACGCGGTTGATGCGTCCGTGCTCGCCCTCGGGATGCCACTCGATCCCGACACCGACATAGGTTCCCGCTCGGACGTCGAGGAACTTGGCGTACTCGTCTTTGGTCATGAACACGCTGTACGGGTCGCCGATCGCAGCGACCAGCGCGGCGGCCGACGCGTCCTCGGCCTTTTGCAGCACCTTGGGATCGATCGGTTTGTAGTAGTCCTGTTCCAAGATGGACAGCACCTCGGAGCTCACCGCGGTGCGGTCATCCGACAGCAGCCGATCGCGGAGACCGGGCGTCAGTTGGTCAAGGCCCGTCTGACGGGGGTGACCGCCGATCCACACGCCAGCGATGAACAGTCCGGCGATGAGGATGAACGAGATAAACGTGCCGAGGAAACGGCCGCCCGGGCGATGCGGGGGAACGGAGGGTTCGTCAGGCACTGGGTGCGATTGTAGCCACGACTGGGCGAATCCCGTCCGAAACGATGTCGCGGCACGGGTCGATGTGGATGATCACATCGACCCGAGCACGACGAACGTTCAGCTCAGACCTTGAGGAAGCGACGCAAGGTGATGCCACTGCCAAGCGCGCCGAGAAGCGCTCCCGAGATCACCAGGATGAGCGCCAGCGGGCCGAGACCGATGGTGGAGTCGGTGTTGGTCCTCAGCGAACTCTCGCTGAGATTCAGCACCTTGTCGACGATCAGGAGCTTGGTTGCACCGAGCAGAACCACTGCGCCGATGGCGCCGATCAACCCGAAGATCAGTCCTTCGATCATGAACGGCCAGCGAATGAACCAGTTAGTGGCGCCGACGAGGCGCATCACCTCGACTTCCCGTCGCCGGGCGAAGATCGACAGCCTGATGGTGTTGCCGATCAGCAGGATGGCGGCCACGATCAGCATGACCATGAGCCCGAACGCACCCCAACTGAGGATGCGTGCCGCCGACAGGAAGTTCTTGGTGGTTTCCTGGTCGGTGGTGAACCCGTCCGGCGTGATCTTGTCCTTGTTCAGGAACTTTTCGCTCTTCAGCCCGTCGATGATGCCCTGGTTGTACTTCGGGTCTTCGGTCGCGACGATCAGCGTCGGCGGGTACGGGTTGCGTCCGACGAGCTCGATGGCGGGGCCGTTGATCTTCTTCTGCTCGGCGAGCACCTCTTCCGCGGACTTGTAGGTCACCTCGGTGACGTGCGGCTCCGCTTTGACGGTGGCGATCGCCTGCTGGATCTGCTGACTTGTGAGATCCGACTTCAGGTATGCGCGAAGGTCGAGCTTGTCCTTCTGATTGTTGATCTGGTTCTGTGACCAGAAGAACACGGCCAGGAAGAGCCCGAGGGTTGCGATCGCGATGAGCACGGTGGCCGTTGCGGCCAGGGCGATGCTGGCGTTTCCGCGGATCGAGCGGATGGCCTCCATCGAGAAGAATCGAAAACGCTGGCTCACATTCCCTCCTGGTAGGCGCCACGGCCCTGGTCGCGCACGAGCTTGCCGCCCGACAGTTCAAGCACACGCATCTGCATGCGGTCCACGAGGTCACGGTCATGAGTGGCCATGATCACCGTCGTGCCGGTGCGGTTGATGCGATACAGCAACTGCATGATGCCGATGGACGTCTCGGGATCCAGGTTTCCGGTCGGCTCGTCAGCGATCAACAGGCTCGGGTGGTTGACGAACGCACGTGCGATCGACACGCGCTGCTGCTCACCACCGGACAGTTCGTTGGGGAAGCGGCCGGCCTTTTCGGCGAGGCCCACCAGGCTGAGGATCTCCGGAACCTTGCGGCGAATGTCGCGCGGTGACTCGCCGGTCACCTCAAGGGTGTAGGCGACGTTCTCGGCGACGGTTCGGCGCGGAAGCAACTTGAAGTCCTGGAACACGCAGCCGATCTCGCGACGAAGGTACGGCACCTTCTTGTTGTTCATCTTCTTCAGATCGCGGCCGCCGACCATCAGATGTCCGCTCGTGACCTGAAGCTCGCGGATCAACAGGCGGATGAAGGTCGACTTGCCGGAACCGGAGCTGCCGATCAGGAAGACGAACTCGCCCGGGTCGATGGACAGACGGACCTGGTCGAGCGCCGTGACGTTGCCCGGGTACACCATGGAGACGTCGTCGAAGACGACCATCGGGCCACTTCCGGGGCGAAGCATTTCGCGCGCGGCGCGGCGTTCGGCGTCCTCATCGACCGGCACTGGTGCCGGCTCGGCCCACAGGTCGTCGGCCGTCGGAATCTCACTGGGTTCGGCGGTGAATGCCGCCGCCTGTGGCGACGGGGCGACACGCGTGAACTCCTGCGTCGCCGCTGGAGCCGGAGGAGGGGGCGGCACGGGCTCCGGCGCGACGGGTGCGGCGGGCGCAGAAGCGTCCGCGGCCGCAACGGCCGTCTCTTTGGGCGGCGTGCTGCCGACGAGATGCTCCGGGAACTCCGGCGCATCGTCTGCCGGGAGTTCTGTCGGGAACAGATCGCTCGGCTGTGGTCGTTTGTCGTCCGGCAGTGTGGGTTCCGGTCGGTCGCTCAGGGTTCCATCCTCTTTCATGACTCGCTGACACCAGGCAGCGGGGCCTGGTTGCTCGGACAATCTTCGCACCGGGGTGGCCGAACCCTGCCGTCGCCGGGTATCGCCTGCACCATGTGCACCTACTTCACTCGTGCTCGCCGTTCGAGTTCGGCTCGGATGAAGCCGTCGATCTCGCCGTCGAGGACCGACTGGGCGTTGCCCACCTCGTGTTCGGTCCGCAGGTCTTTGACCATCGTGTACGGATGGATCACGTATGAACGGATCTGACTGCCGAAACCGATCGTCTGTGACTCACCGCGGCTCTTGGCCGCTTCGGCCTCACGCCGCTCCAGTTCCATCAACACCAACCGGCTTCGCAGCATGCTCATGGCCGTGGCGCGGTTTTGCAGCTGGCTGCGTTCGTTCTGGCACTGCACGACGATCTTGCTCGGCAGATGGGTGATCCGGATTGCCGACTCGGTCTTGTTGACGTGCTGTCCACCTGCACCGCTGGCACGGTAGGTGTCGATGCGCAGGTCCTTCTCGTCGATCTCAACATCCACCGAGTCGTCCACGAGTGGAGCGACCTCGACGGCGGCGAACGAGGTTTGGCGCCGATGGGCGGAGTCGAACGGCGACAGGCGCACCAGTCGGTGGACGCCGCGCTCGGCCGACAAGAGGCCGTATGCGTTGCGCCCTTCGACAGTGATGGTGGCGCTTTTGATGCCGGCCTCGCCGCCCTCCTGCGATTCCTTCAGATCCACTTTGAGTCCGCGCTGACCGGCCCATCGGCTGTACATGCGAAGCAGCATCTCGGCCCAGTCCTGCGCGTCGGTGCCGCCTTCGCCTGCGTTGATGGTGACCACGGCACCACCGGCATCGTGCTCACCGCTGAACAGGCGTTCTTCTTCGAGTGCCGCAAGGTGCGTGTCGGCACGGTTCAGGCTCGCGTCAAGCTCCGCGACGAATCCTTGGTCGAGCGTGCCTGCGGTCTCCTCCTCACGGGCGATCTCGAACAGCTCCGTGGCATCGTCGACCTCGGTTTGCAGCTCGCGGTAGTCGGCCAGGCGCTGGTTGAGCTGCGCGTGATCGGACGACACCTTGGCCGCGGTCTTCTGGTCGTCCCAGAAGCCGGGCGCCTGCATGGCCTGTTCCAACTCAGCGGCCTGGGCGGTGATGGCCTCGGGGTCGAGGTAGTCCGCGAGGAGCTCGGTGCGCTCGCGAATGGATGTGAGGCGCCCGACGAGGTCGTCGAGCCGGGGCTGGGGGGTCTCGTCTGCCACGGATTCCTGGGGTCGACTGCGATCCCTCAGTGTGGCACGTCCGTGCCCTGCATGCCGCGAACGACAGTTAACCGTTCTGGTGTCTGACACCAGAACGGTTAACTAGACGTCCTGCAAATACGGCAATTTCGGGTCTATTCCCCGTGGCACTTCTTGTACTTTTTGCCCGATCCGCACGGACACAAGTCGTTGCGGCCGACCTTGTCCCACTCGTCCACGCGGCGTTGTTCCACCACCGGTGCGACCGGCTCGGGCTCGAAGTCGTCCTCGAAGTGCTGCGCTGCAGCCTCGGCATGCTCCACGGCCATCGGCGTGCCGTAGCCCTGCATCGGCTCGTCGGCGTACGTGTAGTCGACATGTTCCGGCGCGGTTGACTCCATCTGGGGCGTCCGTTCCACCTCGATGTGGAACATGTAGCGCACGAACTCCTGACGCACCGACAACATCATCTCGTCAAACAGCTCGCCACCCTCGATCTTGTACTCCGAGAGGGGATCCTTCTGACCCAAGGCACGAAGGTGAATGCCTTCGCGCAGGTAGTCCATGTTGTAGAGGTGCTCGCGCCAATGCTGGTCCACCACGCTGAGCAGCACGTAGCGCTCAAGCTCACGGATGAGCGGCCCGTCCGACTGGTCGCTGTGCCCCAAGTCGCGCTCGCGCGCCTCGTAGGCGTCCATCGCGTTGTCCTCGAGCCGATCGAGCAAGTCCTCGCGGGTCAGTTCGTCGAGATCCAGGTCGCTTGGACCGAACGACACCGGGAAGTAGCCGCGAACCTCGTTGAACAGCGCGTCCATGTCCCAGTCGCGGGGCGGGCTGACACCGTCGTCGTAGTCGTCGACCACGGCGACGAGCGTTTCGGCAATCCAGTCCTTCGCTTGATCCTCAAGATTCTCACCCTCGAGCACCTGACGGCGCTCGCGGTAGATCACCTCGCGCTGAAGATTCAGGACATCGTCGTACTCCAGCACGCGCTTTCGCACACCGAAGTGCTGCTCCTCCACCTTCTTCTGGGCACCTTCCACCGTCTTGGTGAGGATGCCTGCCTCGATCGGCACGTCGTCGCCCGGGCCGAGGCGGTCGAGCACGCGGTACATGCGATCGCCGGAGAAGATGCGGATCAAATCGTCTTCGGCCGACAAGTAGAACCGGGTCCGTCCCGGATCGCCCTGACGTCCTGAACGACCGCGTAGCTGGTTGTCGATCCGTCGGCTCTCGTGACGCTCGGTGCCGATCACATACAAGCCGCCGAGCTCCGGCACGCCTTCACCCAACTTGATGTCGACGCCACGGCCGGCCATGTTCGTCGCGATCGTCACCGCACCGGGCTGACCGGCGTCCATGATGACCTCGGCCTCGCGGTCGTGTTGCTTGGCGTTCAGAACGTTGTGCGGCACACCGTGCGTCGTGAGCTTCTGGGACAACATCTCGGAGATCTCGACGGAGATCGTGCCGACAAGCACCGGCTGGCCGATCTTGTGCGACTCGGCGATGTCTTCCACCACCGCGTTCCACTTGGCGTCCTTGGTCTTGAAGATGTAGTCGTTCTCGTCCTTGCGCGAAATGGGTCGGTGGGTCGGCACCGACACGACAGCCATCTTGTAGATCTTGTCGAACTCGGTCGCCTCGGTGGCCGCGGTACCGGTCATGCCGCTGAGCTTCTCGTACATCCGGAAGTAGTTCTGCAGGGTGATCGTGGCGAGTGTCTGGTTCTCCTCGCGGATTCCCACCCCCTCCTTGGCCTCGATCGCCTGATGGAGCCCCTCCGAATAGCGGCGCCCCTCGAGCACGCGGCCGGTGAACTCGTCGACGATCAGCACCTCGCCGTCGCGAACGATGTACTCCTTGTCGCGCTGGTACAGCGCGTGGGCACGAAGCGCCTGCACAAGGTGGTTGACAAGGCCGCTGTTGACACCCAGGTAGAGGTTCTCGATACCGAGGGCCTTCTCGATCTTGTCCACACCGCTCTCGGTGGGAGCGACCGTGCGCTGCTTCTCGTCGACCTCGAAGTCCTCACCCTTTTTGAGGGTCGGCACCACGCGCGCGAACCGGTAGTACGTGTCGGCGGCGGCCTCCGGCACACCGGAGATGATGAGCGGTGTACGGGCCTCGTCGATCAGGATCGAGTCGACCTCGTCCACGATGCAGAAGTAGTGACCGCGTTGGACGCAATCCTCCAGGCGCACCGACATGTTGTCGCGCAGGTAGTCGAACCCGAACTCGCTGTTGGTGCCGAAGGTGACGTCGCAGGCGTACTGGGCGCGACGCTCCTCGGGATTCATGTTGGGTTCGATCACGCCGACGCTGATGCCGAGCATGTCGTAAATCGGACGCATCCAGTCGGCGTCACGACGGGCGAGGTAGTCGTTGACCGTCACCATGTGGACGCCGCGTCCGAGCAACGCGTTCAGGTAGACCGCCGGGACGGCGGTGAGCGTCTTGCCTTCGCCGGTGCGCATCTCGGCGACGGCACCTTCGTGGAGGACGCCGGCGCCGATCACCTGGACGTCGTAGTGACGCATCTTCAGTGTTCGTTTGGACGCTTCGCGAACAATCGCGAAGGCCTCGGGCATCACGTCATCGAGGCTCGCTGCGTCCTCAGGGTCCACGCGACTGCGCAGTTCATCGGTCTTTGCCCGCAGTTCGTCGTCGGACAGAGCTTCGAACTCCGCCTCCAGGGCGTTGACCTGCTCGGCAAGACGGAAGCGGCGTTTGAGCTGTCGACCTTCGCCGGTGCGAAACAGCTTGTTGAGGAGTTCACTCACGGGTGGGAGGCCCTACTTTCGTTCTTCATCAGACGGCAATGCTCATGTCCGTTCGGCAATTGTTGCAGCCTTCGGCGCATCCGGCCGCGCGCACGGTTCGTGAGCCTTGCGCAGCCAGCCGATCGACGCCTGACCTGCTCACGTTCCGTCCACATGACCGAAGGCACGTGACTTTTTGCTGTATCGGCCGATTGCCGGTCAGGCATGACCCCCGTCGGAAGGTGCGATCAACCCCAGGTCGCCGTCACGCCGACGGTAGATGACGGTGACCGCGTCGTCGTCCGCCGTGTTCTTGAACACGTAGAAGTCGTGGCTGAGCAACTCGATCCGGTCAGCGGCATCGTCGACGCTCATCGGAATCATTTCGAAGCGCTTGGCCTTGACCACACGCAGCACCGGCTCGTCCACGATGTCCGCCATCTCGTTGGTCGTCTCAACGAGTGGGTTGGCTGGGACTGGAATGTCTTCCAGATCCTTCGGCAGAACGGGTTCGGGAAGGCTGTCGTGCTTGCTGTGCCGATGGTGGCGGCGACGTTTGCGGTCACGGTAGCGGGCGGCTTGGCGCTCCAACTTGTGCACGGCATGGTCGATCGCGACGTACATGTCCCGGTCGTTCTCACGCACCCGAAGCACCGGTCCCTTGGTCCGGACGGTCAGTTCGCAGACCTGATTCAGCTCAATGCTCGGATTGCGTTCCACCGACAGCTCAAGCTCAACCTCCGGCGGCTCGTCCCACGGCGGCAAAAAGCGCGTCAGCTTTTCCAATTTGCGCTGCGCATGCTCATGCAGTGCGTCGGTGACCGGAAGGTTCTTCCCCTTGATGCGAACTTCCATCGGGTTCCCCTGTCGCTGGCGTTGTCGTAACCAGATGGTAGCGCCTCGTCCGGGAGTTGATGCACGCTGAAATCGCTATATGCATCAACCCTGGCCGCGACGACGCCGGCCACCGACCGCGCCCCGGCGCGACGAAGCGTGCGTGCGCAGGAGCTGAGGGTGGCACCCGTGGTGAGCACGTCGTCCACCAACGTGATGGGTGGCCAATCGTCGCGAGGGGTGACGGTGAACGCCCCACGCACCTGAATCGCCCGTGCAGTGGGCGACGCGCCCCGCTGCTCGATGTGCTCACCCGGGCGTTCCATCATTCCGAGCACGGGAACGTTCCAGAGGCGGCCCAAGTGGCGGGCCACCTCCGCCGCGGGGTTGAAGCCACGTTCACGCATCCGCTGCGCGCCGCTTGGCACCGGGACGAGCACTCCCGGTGGTGGGCGCACGCCGGCGACGATGAGTTCGGCGAGGATGACGGCGATCCGACGCCGACGTCGGTCTTTGAACGCATGGATGAGCGGGCCGGCCGGCCCGGCGAAGAGCACGCCGTGGCGAACTTGGTCGAGTTGTCGGGGGCATTCAGGGCATGTGAGAACGGCGAGTTTCCACGGATGGCCGCATCTGGCACATGCGGCCCCCAGCGGGCGAAGCAGTTGGCGATCGCACTCGTCGCACAGGTCCGGTCCAGGCAGACCGCACGAGGCGCAAGTGGTTGGGAGGATGAATTCCAGCAGGCTGTTGAACACACCGCAGACCGTGCCAGAGGCGACGTCACATGTCTGTGTCGCAACTGAAACAGCTTTGTGCCAATTCGACTGCCGCCAGACGTGCCTGCCGGACACTCGAAACGGACAAGTGGCCAATTCAAATCCCCGACCACCCCCGACGCAAACGGACAAGTGGCCAAGTAGTCAGGCGCGCAAGCCTCGGTCGACAGGGTTCACTCGGCCAAGTGGCCAATTGAGGATCGGCAACCGCTCCCGGCGCCAACGGCCACGTGGCCGATTGGGATCGACCACCTCACAGAAACGGCCAAGTGGCCAATTCAAATCCCGACCTCCGCTCCGAGACGGACAAGTGGCCAATTCAGAATCGGCGACGGCTACCGGCACCAAACGGCCAAACGGCCAAGTGGCCAAGTGGCCGAGTGGGCTAGGTGGTGGTGTCCTGAAAGTCAGCGCTGCTGATGCAGCGGGGCCAGGGCGCCCACGCGGTCGTGCCACATCACATACGCGCTCATCACGGCACGGCCGAGATCTCCGGCCGCCGCGGTGAACGTTCCGGTGACGAGCGCCGCACGAAGCGCTTCAATCTCTCTCGAGTTCAACTGGCTCACAACATGGTCCGACATCATGTCTCCCGATACTCAAAATCCTTCTGAGGATGTATCGGCAAGTCGGCCGAAAACCGTGAGGACTTCGAGCCAATCAGGAGAATCCCGCGGCCTGCCACGCCTCGCGCAGGCTGTGGTCGTACGGCGGACGATGCACACCCTGCTCGGTCACGATGGCGGCAACCAGATGCTGCGGCGTGCGATCGAAGGCTGGGTTCGCCACCGACGCACCGGCCGGCGCCGCCGCCATGCCGAACAGGTCGATGCCGGTGATCTCGTCGGGCATCCGTTCCTCGATCGGAATCTCCGCCGCAGTCGGAAGCGACAGATCGAGCGTCGACGTGGGAGCCGCGACGATGACCGGAATGCCATGTTCCCGTGCCAGGACCGCCACCCCGTAGGTGCCGATCTTGTTCACCACGTCACCGTTCGCCGCAATGCGATCAGCGCCGACCACCACGTGGGTCACCCGCCCCGCAGCCATCATGGCGCCGGCCATGTTGTCGGCGATCAACGTGTACGGGATGCCGTCCTGTGCAAGCTCCCACGCGGTAAGACGAGCCCCCTGCAAGAGCGGCCGGGTCTCATCGACCACAACGCGAAGCGTCGGATCAGTCTCGAACGCCGCGCGGATGACGCCAAGCGCGGTGCCGTAGCCACCCGTCGCAAGGGCCCCCGCGTTGCAGTGGGTCAGCACCTTGGCGCCGCGATGGATGAGCGCCTTGCCGTGCGCCCCGATGCGCCTGCATCGCTCGACCTCGTCATCGTGGATCTGGCGTGCATGCTCCGACAGCACCGCGGCAAGTGACGGAATGTCGCCGATGTGCGCATCGATCAGCGCCCGCATCCGGTCGACCGCCCACGGCAAGTTGACCGCCGTCGGTCGGGCCGCGCGCAACGTGCGACACGCGTCGTCGAGCTCCGCGCGCGCCCGATCCGGATCATCCGGGGCATGCAACGCAGCGAGCGCCACGCCCATCGCTCCCGCAATGCCGAGCGCCGGAGCACCGCGGATCGCGAGCGTCTTGATGGCGTCGACCACCCCACGCCAGTCGGTGAACGCGATGGTGACCGCCTCCGTCGGCAGACGGCGTTGATCCAACATGCGCACCTCGCGACTCACCAGGCTGATGATGTCGCTCGGAGCCAAACCATCCGAACGCGCGTCGGTCATGGCATGGTCGGCGGACGCTGACTGCGGCCGTAGCCGGTGGTCGCAAGCTCATCCTGCAGCGTCGCAATCTCGCCGGGGTCGGCGGGATCGACGCCGCGGGCGCACGCCAGGTAGAGCGCAACCGCGTCGCCAAGGATCGCCAGATCGAGCAGGCGCGCGAGATCAGTGACACCTTCGGCCTGGATGCTCGTCACACCCGCCACCGCCGGTTCGAAGACGTGTCGCGCCGCATCGAACCGCCGCTGCACCTGCCGGTGCTGGCGCGGGTCCCGAAGGATGACCAGGTGGGGACGATGGTTGAGCTCGCCATAGCCGGCAACGGCGGGAAGGTCCCGATGGTTGTGATCCGGAAACTCGCCGGACATGACTGGCACCTTCGCCGCAGCCTCGATCTGACCACGCCAGTGGTCTGCAAGCGGCGCCGTCATCTGGGCACCCCAGATCAGCGGCAACGCCCCGTTCAAACTCGCCGCCACCTGCTTGGCCGGATTCTCGGCACGGGGCACATACCTGCCGAGCTCGGCGCCGATCGCCTCCAACCGCCCACGTGCCTCGTCGATGTCACGATCGAGGTGTTCGAGCACACCCATCCGCTGGAGCAGCACGAGCACGGCGGCAAGCATCTGCACTCCAGCCGCACGCGGATGCGGCGCCGTCGGCGGCTCAAACACGGGGACTCCCGCCGGCCGGTAGAACCCGGTCATCTTGCCACCCGTCGAGATGCCGATCACCGGGCACGTGCGATCCACCGCATCGGCGACACAGGTCAGTGTCTCCTCGGTCTCACCGGAGTAGGTCGCACCGATCACAAGCGACCGCTCCCCGACCCAACCGGGAAGTCCATAGCCGCGCACCACATGCACCGGCTTTCGCAGCCGCTCCCAAAATGCCCCGACGATCATCGATCCAACGTCGCCGGACGACCCCATCCCGGCGATCACCACATCGTCGACCGCATCGGCCGGAAACGGCAACTCCAGCGCAAGCGCGCCGGCAACAGCCTGGTCGAACCGCTCACGCAGGCCGTCCAGCTGTCCGAGCATGTCGTGCGAATCGACGGCGTAGGTCGTCGGATCGTCCAACGGGTTCACGGGTGAGCGGCTCCGGTGGCAACGGCGATGCCGGCCAGGTTGGCATTCGCCGCAATGTGTGCGCCGTCGCCGACGACCACGCCCGCACCGAGCGTGGCGCCGTCTCCGATGGTGGCGCCTGCGCCGACGATGGCACCCTCGACCCGTGCTCCGGCCCCGATGGTGGACCCGTCGAGGACGACCGCGCCGTGCACCTGTGCGCCGGATTCGACCACCGTGCCCGCACCGATCGACGACCCGCCGTCGATCACCGCGTCGGCCGCGATCTCCGCGCCCTCACCGATGAAGCAGTCCCCGAGCGGACCCTCGCTCTGCACGGCACCGGCAAGCACGTCGATATTGGCTTGCAGATACGACTCCGGCGTCCCGATGTCGAGCCAGTAGGCGGTCGCCGGGAATCCCGCAAGCTTGTCCGCCTCGGCCAGCCGTGGAAAGACGTCGCGTTCGATCGAGCAATTGATGCCCGCCGGAATCTCCGCCAGGATCTCCGGCTCGAACAGGTAGGTGCCCGCGTTGATACGAAATGGCTCACCTGGACGCAGCTGATCCTCGGACGGCTTCTCGACAAACGCCTCCACGCGCCCATTGTCATACAGGCGCACCAGGCCGTAGCGGGACGGGTCGTCGACGTCGGTCAACGTCAGGGTGCCGAGCGCACCGGACCGGCTGTGGGCGGCGGCGAGCGCGCTGAGGTCCAGGTCGGTCAGGATGTCGCCATTCAGCACGAGAATCCGTCGACGCGGGTTCAGCGCCGACTCGGCGTTCTTGATCGCACCCGCCGTGCCAAGCGGTTCCGGATCGACCACGTAGCGCAGTTTCAGGCCAGAGCCCGCCCCGTCGCCGAAGTGCCCTTCAAGCGCTTCAACACGATATCCGCACGAGAACACCACCTCACGCACGCCATGGCGACGCAGCAGATCGAGTTGGTACGCGACGAACGGCCGGTCGGCCACCGCCATCATCGGCTTCGGCCGGGTGTCGGTCAGTGGCCGAAGCCGCGTTCCCTGGCCGCCGACAAGAATGACCGCCTGCATCAGACCCGTCCGATCGATTCGAATTTTGCGCCCGCGCCGCGAAGGCGCTCCGGATCGAGCACATTGCGGCCGTCGACCACGAGCTTCGGATCGTGCAGCGCCGCGACCACCGCATCCCAGTCCAGGTCGATGATCTCGCGCCACTCGGTGACGAGGACCACGGCGTCGGCGCCGGCGGTCGCAGCCATCGGGTCGGTGAAGAACTCGGCACCTGTGACCTGGCGGCGAATGGCATCGAGCGCGACCGGATCGAAGATCCGAACCGTCGCCCCTTCTGCGAGGAGCCGTGAGGCGAGCACCAGGCTTGCAGCCTCGCGGATGTCGTCGGTGTCCGGCTTGAAGGCGGCGCCGAGCAACGTGATCGTGCGACCCGCAAGTTGCGGGCCGAGGTGCTTCTTGAGCTTGCCGATCACACGACGCTTCTGCAGCTCGTTGACCTCGATCACCGCGGTCAGCAGCTGAAAGTGGTACCCGGAGTTGCCGGCCAGTTGCTTGAGGGCAGAGACGTCCTTGGGGAAGCAACTGCCACCGAAGCCGATGCCGGCGTTCAAGAACGCACGACCGATCCGGTTGTCGAAGCCCATGCCTTCCGCGACGCGTACGACATCCGCGCCGACCTCTTCGCAGACGTTCGCGATCTCGTTGATGAAGCTGATCTTCGTCGCAAGGAATGCGTTCGATGCGTACTTGATCATCTCCGCCGTCGGCACCGACGTGCGCACGATGGGGGCGTTCAGCGGCTCGTAGAGCTCTTGGACGCGATCACCGTCTCCGTCGCGCGAGGCACCAATCACCACGCGATCCGGGTTCATGAAGTCGTGGATCGCCGAACCCTCACGCAGGAACTCGGGATTCGACGCGTAACCGACATGGCCCAGGCCCCGGCTGTCGAGTTCGTCGCGCACACGGTCTCCGGTCCCGACGGGAACCGTGCTTTTCATGATGAGCATGTGCCGGTCATCGGCGCCGTGGCGGGCGAGCTCATCCAGGAAGTTCATGACGCGCGACAGATCGGCGTCGCCGCTGTAGGTCGGTGGCGTGTCGACCGCGATGAAGATCAGATCGCTTGAGGCCAGCAGCTCCGACAGATCCTCGGTGAACGTCACGCGGTCGCTGCACGCTTCAAGCAGCTCGGCGAGTCCCGGCTCGTAGATCGGCAGCTTGCCGACCCGAAGCGACGCGATGCGTTCCGCGGAGATGTCACGCAGGCACACCTGGTGCCCGAGGGTTGCAAGACAGATTCCTGTGCCAAGGCCGACGTATCCCGCACCGATGACACCGATACGTCGCGGTGTCGCGGCGACCGGCCAGGTCGCGTCACTGCTGGTCAATTGCACCCACTTGGTTAGGGTGTCCGGCTCTCATCGGACACGTTGACACTGACTCCCCGCTTGCCGACAACGGCGTTGACCCTGGTCGGCGCCACCATGAACTTCGCCATGTCACGCATGGTGGTGTCGCTCAGCGTACCGTCGAGCGAGTTGGTGATCCAGTAGGTCATATCGCCTTTGCGCCACAACAGGCGCTGCATGATCTTGCCGTCGTAGAACGTGTAGAAGCCGCCTTTTTGCCCCGTGGCGGTCGAGATGATCGGCGGTTTCTTCATCGTCGTCTGCATGATCACGGCGTAGCGATTTCCGCCAAGCCGTGAGCTTCCCGGCAGGCGAAGAACCATCGCCAGTGCGTCAGGTCGGCCACGATCGGCGGTCTTGATGTTGTACGAGCGGATGTAGACGACTTCCGCGCCTGCGGGCAGGTGGCTCGGTACCAGGTAGTTGTTGCCGCTCGTTCGGCGGAACGTCTGGATGCGGCTCTTGAGCGCCGACGTCGCAACAGTGTCGGCCGTTTGGCGAACGGCCGGCCCCGTGTTCGTACTTCCCGCGGTGCCGCCGGGCGAGGTCGTGCTGCCCCAGTTCTTCTTGAGTCCGGCGTAGTTGTCACCGACGATGACGGTGAGATCGGCCTCGGTGTCCATCCCCGGCTGCCGCTCACCGATACTCGCTGTCGGCCCGAACCACGTCGACAACGCCTTCGCATCTTGGCGCTTGTCCGGCGCGTAGAAGACGGCGGTCGTCGGGTAGGTGCCGTTGGGGGCGCTGTTGCCGAGCAGAACGGTGTATCCCATGTTTTCGATCCGCATTCCGACCTGCCTGGCGAGTCCGGGACGGCTGCTTCCGTTGTAGACGAGCACGCTCAGCTTGGTTGGATCGGTGGTGTAGCTGTTGTTGGCGTCGCTCTTGAACTCAGGGTTCTTCCAGGCGTCCAGGACGGCGGGCAGCTTTTCGGTGTCAAGGATGTCGATGGAGCCGGCGCGTGGATCGAGCGCGGTGCCCGACACCGGAATCGAGAACTTGCCGATGCGGTCCTTCTCGATCGACATGCCGAAGTCCAGGAACGTCCGGAGACGATTCACGCTCTTCAGGTTGGTCTGCACGTCGCTGTGCACCACGTCGAGAATGTGGTTGACGCCCGAGAGCGACCGGTTGGTGCGCTTGAGCTCGGCAAGCAGGTTCTGCTGGCGTGCGATGCGCGAGAAGTCGCTGTCGGTGTGGCGGAACCGCACGTAGTCGAGTGCATCGAAGCCACTGAGCCGTTGGTAGCCCGGCTTGATGTTGATCGGCTCGAACTTGGCGCCCTGTGAGTTGTCGTTGAAGTAGTACCGGTCGACGTCGATGTAGACGCCGCCGGCCTTGTTCACGAGCTTGCGGAACGCCTCGAAGTCGACGTTGAAGAAGTAGGTGATCTTCTCGCCGACGAGCTGGTTCAGGGTCTCAATCGTCAGCTTCGTCTTGCCGAACGCATATGCGGCATTGATCTTGTTCTTGCCGTACCCGGGGATGTCGACGTAGAGGTCGCGCGGGAACGACAGCTGCGAGATGAACTGCCGTTTGAAGTCCAGGCGCAGCAAAATCATGCTGTCGCTGCGCCCGCCATCCTCGCCGCGGCTGTCGGACCCAAGGATCAGGACGTTGATCGGGCGATCCGGAAGGTTCTTCGGCTCAGGGGCGGTGACCTTCTCCGCCTCCTTGGTCTCCTGCGTCTGGTTTCCGACGTTCAGCACGTAGTTGCCGGTGGAGTGGTAGAAGAGGTACCCGGCGACCACCACGGTGGCCATGGAGAATGTGAGCCACCACATCGATTTGAGCAGCGGCCTGCGACGGCGCGGCAACATGTACCAGCTGGCGTCGCCCCGCCCCGGACCCTGTGGTTCGGTGCTCATCGCATCTCCGAGGATGTCGGCAGGGACGCGGCCGCGATGTCACGGGCGAACGTCACGAGGGCCTGTCGGTATGTGCTGAGGCTCTCGACCTCGACGTATTCCTGCGGACCGTGGTGGCCGGCGCCCCGCGGCCCGAACTCGACGGCCGGCACGCCGACGCGCAAAAAGGCGACCGCGTCCGAGGCGCCGTCACGCCCCACCGACGCGGCTGCGGGCTCATGTGCGCTCGCCGCGTCAAGCAGCGACTTGACGAGTGGGTGGTTGGAGTCGACGTGGGCCGGCTCCCGTTCCAGAAGCACCTCGAGCTGCCAGTCGCCGAGCCCGCGGATCTGGCGCAGCACGTCGTCCGGGTCTTGGCCGGGCAGATAGCGGATGTCGATGTCGAGCACACAGTGATCGGCCACTTTATTGACTGCATCGCCACCTGCAATGCGTCCCAGGTTGATCGACGGTTGTGCGAAGAGCGGCGTCGACGCCTTTGCGAACGGCAAGGCGGCGATTTCGTTGTACATCGCCACGCCGTTCAGGATGGCCGATTCGCCAAGCCACGGTGTCGATCCGTGTGCGGCGACGCCCTCCACCTGGGCCCGCAGCATCAACACACCTTTGGCTTGCACGCCGATCTGCATGTCGGTCGGCTCGCCGCAGATCACCAGATCCGCGCGCAGCCCGTTGTCGACGAGCATCTCCGTGCAGTTCTTGCCGAACGCCGATCCTTCCTCGTCGGGAACGACGATCAGCTCAACTGTGGCGCCGTCCAGGTCGTGCGCCAGATCACCGAGGGCGAGCATCATCGCGGCGAGCGCGCCCTTCATGTCGTACGCGCCGCGACCGTAGAGGCGTCCGTCCCTGAACTGCGGGGTGTACTGGTCCTCATGGCCGGGCACCACATCCACGTGGCCGTGAAAGATGATGCGCGGACCACCGGTGCCAGCGGTTGCGACCACGCACTCGCGGTCGGACAGGTGGCGCCGCTCAACCTGGGCTCCACACCCCGCAAGCACGCCTTCGATGAAGTCGAGCGCCTGTGCCAGTCCGTCGGCCGTGGCCGTATCGAACCCGATCAAGCGTTCAGTCAGCTGCACTTCGTCCAATCCCGGGATTCTACCCGAGGGGTTCCGACGCGTCAGGCGCGTTCGTTTGAACAGGGTGCGACGACCGTCGCTATTCCGGCGGTCCGTTGGTGATCAGGCCGCGAATGATGGTGAAGTCCGCGGGCTTTCCGAGGACGACGAGGACATCGTTCGCGGCGAGGATCTCGGTTGGGCGCGGCATCGCCTGGGCGCCCTGCTGGCGCATGATTGCGATGATCGTCGCGCCGGTCGTGCGACGGATGCGACACGTTTCCACGGTCAGACCCACAAGTGGGCTGTCCGCAGGCACGTCGAGCCACTCGACGACCAGGTCGCCGAGTGCCACTTCGAGGTCCTGGACGAGCTGGGGTCGGTAGATGACGCCGCCGAGGAGTGCGCCCACCTGCCTGGCCTCCTCGTCCGTCAACGCGATTCGATACGGCTCGTCGTCGTCATCGTCGACGAGGTGGTAGATCTCACGCATCCCGTCCGTGTGGACGACGACGCAGACGTTTTCGTCACGTCGCGTGTCCAGGGAGAATTTGGTGCCGATTCCGGGAAGTCGCGTCTCGCGAATCTCCGTCATGAACCTTTCCTTTCAGCATTTCGCGTATTCGCCGAGCGAAACAACCACCGTCCAATGCGCCGCGATTCTCTCATCAGTAGCACACCGGTAAAGGTTGTCAGGACCACGAACCCGCCGGAGAACGCCCCCACCTTGCCCCTGAACGCCGTATCCAGGGCGACTCCGCCGACCGCCAGCTGGGAGAGAATGACCGAAAACTCGCCGCGCGCAACGAGCGACGTCCCGGCGCCGAAGCTTCGCCGCCGCGAAAGCCCCGCGAAATGCCCCGCAACCATGCCCACCACCAGCTTCGCGATGATCGCGACGGGCACCGCGATGATGAGCCACGTGGCGACAGTGTCGAAACGGTCGACTTCGACGGTGAGACCGAACGAGAAGAAGAACACCCCGGCGGCGAAGTCCCGCAGACTCAGCAGTGACTGTTCGATGCTGTCGCGAAGCTCGCTCTTGGACAGCAGCACGCCGGCAAGAAGCGCCCCGATCGCCTCCGACAGCCCCACCTGCTCCGCAAGGGCCGCACAGCCGACGGCCACGAAGAGCGCCGCGAACAGCAGCTGTTCACCTGCAAGTCGCCGTCCGATGCGATCGATCCATTCGTGGGCGTACTTGCTCGCCACGAGGAACAGCAGCACGGTCACCAACGAGAGGGCGCCGGTGAGCAGGATGGGTCCGGCTCCCCCGCCCTGTCCAGATGCGAGTGCTGCGGCAACCCCGAGAAACAGGGCGATGGCCAGGTCCTCGACCACGAGGATGCCGAGGACCAGGTCCGTCTCGGGGTCCGCCAGGCGCCCGTAGTCGAACAGCGCACGTGTGATCACAGCGCTGCTTGAGATGTACATCATCCCGGCGAGCAACGCCGCCTCGGCGCTGACCCCGACAAGGAGGATCGCCACGACGAGCGCTCCGCCCCCGGCGATGGCCAGGTCCAGGAGCCCGCCGATCAGCGTCGCCCGTCGCGCCTGGGTGATCCGATCGATCGAGAATTCGAGTCCCAGGTAGAACAGCAGCAGGACGATCCCGAGTCTGGAGATCAGGTCGAGTGGCGCGCTCGGCGTCACCAGATGGAAGAGGTCCCACTCGCCCGGTCCCAGCCAGATTCCCGCGGCGATGTAGAGCGGGATGGCGGAGAACCGCAGCCGAACGGCCACCACACCCATCAGGGTGATGGCGCCGAGGAGGATGGCGAGCTCGGAGAAGTGGATGCGGGCTCCCGGGTCTGATCGGCAACGTCCGCCGCATTCTGTCAGCCCACGGCGCGGTGATGCCTGTGTGCCCGGGCCAAAATTCCCTCGGTGAAACCGTGTTCGCTGTCGGGGCCGTCGCCGTCGATCGACGGCACCCGGTGCGTCAACGAGAAGCAGCCCCAGATGCCCAAGATGGCAGCGCTGGTGGCAAGCGCCCAGCGAATCCCCACAACCTCGGCCCACGCCCCCACCAGTTGCGAGCCGATGGCGATCGGACCGAGGACGGCGAGTTGGTACAACCCGAGCATCCGGCCGAGCAGCGCGGGCGGTGAGCGAAGTTGCAGACAGGCGTTCGTGGCGATGTACATCCAAATCCACACGACGCCACCGACGAACATCGCGACAAGCGCGACCGGATACCACGGCGCCGCGGCGACGGCGGCGGCTGCAAGGGCGAAGACGGTGGTGGCCATCGGCAGCGCATGGTGGCTCGGATAGCCGCGTCGACCCAGGCGTGCGAACAGCCAGGCGCCGACGAGCGCCCCACCGCCCATGGCGCCGAGCAACACGCCAAGCCAGATGGCGCCGAGCCCGAACTCCGCGGTGATGACCGGGGCGAGCTCCTGCACCGGGGCGGCGAACGCCGCGAAGACCGTCATTCCGATGAGCAGGCGCCGCGGCGCAGGTGTGGCGCGCGCGTACCGGATCGCTTCGCGCATACGGCTGCGGCTTCCGGGATCGGCCGGTGGGAACGGCGGCAATGAGAGCAACACGCCGACGAGGGTGCCGAACGAGACGGCGTTGACCGCAAAGCACCATGCCGGTCCCGCGAGCGCGAGGACGATGCCGCCGAGCGACGGACCCACGAGGCGCGCCACGTTGATGCCCGCCGCATTCAAGGCGACGGCCTGCGGCAGTCGATCACGCCCGGCAAGCGTGCCGACCATCGCAAGCACCGCCGGAAGCCCGAGCGCCATGCCGCACCCGACCGCAAACGTGGCGACGTAGATCGCCACCAGTGGAAGGTGATCGACCGCACTCAACACGGCGAGCGCCGCTGCGGCGATGCCCTGCAGTGCGAAGGTGGCGATGCCGACGTTTCGGCGGTCATGGCGGTCCGCAAGGCGCCCGGCGTACCCGGACAACGCGATCGCGGGCGCACGCGCCACGAGCGCAAGCAGACCGACGGCGGCGGGGCTGCGGGTCAGTTGGAAGACGAGCCAGCCGGCCGCGACGATCTGCAGCCATGACCCTGCGTTCGACGCGAGGCTCGCAAACCAGTAGCGGCGAAAGGCGGCCACCCTCAGCACGCCCGGAACGATCATTCGGACGTCGCAGGAGCCGGCACGAAGGACACCAGAATCAGTGTCGCGTGAGCAGGCTCTCCACCGGCTTGCGTGGCGACGGCAGTGACTCGCGAGGCGCGTTCAGACATGCGATCCACGGTACAGGTGACGTGCACGGGCGCCCCCCAACGGACCGGTGAAACGGTCATTTGGTCGATGCCGGCCAGTGCCCAGCGACGCTCGGACCACGGCGACGTCGCAGCAAGCAGCATCCCGGCCGTCTGCGCCATCGCCTCGGCAACCAGGTGGGCAGGCGCCGTCGCAGGACGCGCGGCCGCCGGACCGAGCTCGTCCCCCGACGGCACCCAGGTGGCGTGGCCCGACTCGGAACTCGTCGGTGTCACGGCACGGATGAAACGGTACGGCTGATGCTTGGGTTGCACATCGCCCCCGCCCCCGTCGCCGATGCCACGTGCCTCGAGCGCCTCACCCATGCCATGTGCGAGCCGCGCCGCCTCGACCACCATCGGAACCGCGAACGCGCGGGCGCTGCGCTGGAGTCCGCGACTCCGCCTCGCGTCGAGCACCCGCGTCGCCACGACGCCGAGGTGCTCGAAGCTTCTGGTCGTGAGTCCGCTGACGAGCCCCACGCGAAAGACCGTCGGCGGGTGCACGCGCAGCGCAGTCAGGACCCGCTCCACCCACGCGACGATGTCCGTGCTGCGCGTCGTGAGCGTGAAGGCGGTGGCGAGCAGGCCGACCGCAAGGAGTCGCGAGCCGACGTGGAGCGCCTGATCCAGATCGCGCAGCACCAGGTGGATGGCCACGACGAACGCAACCGTCCAGAGCACCGGTGCGCCGAAGCGGCGGGTGGCGCGCCAGTGTGCGCCACCCGCACGTGCGAGTGCAATGGCGAGGATCGCCACGGCCAGCGAGATGAGCGGCCGATCGATCCAGATCACCGCCACCGACCCCACGAGCAGGGCGGCGAGTTTGCCGCCCACCATGCCCGAGCTCCGAGCCGGCGCGCCTGTTGTCATCGCGCGTCCATGGCGGCCAGGTACCGATCGACGACGGCGCCGCTCGCTCCCGTCGCAGTCACCGTGGCGGCGTCCACCAGAACTGCCGCGTCCATTGTGCGCACCAGATCGAGATCGTGCGAGACCACGACGAGCCGCTGCGGCAGTCCGGTCAGCACGTCAATGACGCGGCGGCGATTGATGAGGTCGAGTGTCGTGGTCGGCTCGTCGATTACGAGCCACTGCGGCTCGAGTACCAGCACCGCACACAGCGCGACGAGATGCTTCTCGCCGCCGCTCAACGTGTGGATCCCTTGGTCGGCCTTGTGTGCGAGCCCCACGGTCTCCAGTTGCGCCCGTGCCCGCTCCTGCGCCTCGCCGGACGCAACGCCTCGCGCGCGAAGCGACAGCGCCACGTCCTCGAGCGGTGTCGGGTACACCAGTTGATGGTCGGCGTTCGCGAAGACGAACCCCACGTGACACTGGACTTCGCGTCGATTCGACGCCACGTCCAAACCGTCCACGGTGACGGCGCCGGAACTCGGGCGTGTCAGCCCGTTGAACAGGCGTGCAAGCGTGGTCTTGCCGGATCCGTTGGCTCCGATGATCGCCGTGCGCGCATGATCGATGGTGAGCGTGACGTCACGCAGCAGCTCCACACCCTCGTCGGTGCGCACGCCGACGTTGCGGCACGCGATCATTGCGCACACCGCGAAAACCACGCGGCGACTCCCATGCCGCCTGCCACGGCGGCAAGCGCCAGCCCGTCGTCGCCGACCTGAAGCGTGTAGAACAACCGCACGACCTGGGCGGCGCCCGACGCCCCCCACGGGTGGCCCAGTGCGATCGCCCCACCGCCCACGTTGACGCGAGCAGAATCGAGACCGAGTGCATCGATGGTGGCGCACATCTGGCTCGCGAAGGCCTCGACCATCGCCACATGTGTCGCCGCAGGGTCGAACGCGACGTTCCGTTCGGTCAGCCGATCCACCGCCGCGATGGCGCCCAGCCCGCACAGGCGTGGCTCGACACCCACGGCGGTGCTGTCGCGATGGACCAGTCCGTCCCCACCGATCAACTCCGCGACACGACGCGACACGACAAGCACCGCCGCAGCCCCGTCGGCGATCTGACTTGCGTTGCCGGCTGTGACCGTTCCGTCGGGCCGGGTGACCGGCCGCATCCGCGCCAGCCGGTCGGCGGTCAGGGTGCGCCGCAGGCAGCTGTCGTGGGCGACGGTCCCCGCGCCAGTCGCGACACCCACGATCTCGCGGGCGAGGCGCCCATCGTCGGCCGCGGCAACCGCGCCCGCGTGACTGGCAGCTGCATACGAGTCCTGCCGCTCGCGCGTGATTGCGCGTTCCCAGGCGATGATCTCGGCGGACTCGGCCATCCCCGGGTCCTCCCAACCGCCGCCGCTGAAGGCACGGCGCGGGAAGAAGCCCCGTCCACGTGCGCCGACGTCCGGTGAATCCTCAGCGCGAAGCGGTGATGTGGTCGCGCTCTCAGTGCCGCCCGCGATGTACACCTCGCCGGCGCCCGCCTGCACCAGACGACACGCCATGGTGACCGCGTCCAAGCCACCGCTGCACTGCCGGTCCAGTGTGATGCCAGGCACGGTGACGTCGCAGCCGGCATCCAGGGCGGCCCGTCGGGCGAGGTTGCCGCCAGGGCCGGTGGCGTTCGCCATGAGCACGTCGTCGACGCCCACCGATGCGGGCAGCCGCTCGGTGAGCGCGCGGATGACGGCGGCCGCGAGCGCTTGGGCGTCGACGGACGCAAGCTCACCGTCCAGTCGGGCGAACGGGGTGCGTACGGCGCCCACGACGACGGCGTCGCGGTTCACAGTTCCCGTCCCGCGCCGTCGACGATGGCCGAGCGCACGCCATCGCGATCGATCTTCCCGGTTCGGCCAAGTGGCAGCGCATCGAGCACCACGTAGCGGCGGGGCCGCTTGTGGCGTGCCAATCGCTCCCCCACCGCTCGGCGAAGATCCGCCCGGCTCACTGTGGCGTCGCGAATCGTGATCGCCGCCACCGGCACCTGCCCCCAGCGCACATCGTCGATCCCGACGACCGCGCACCCGCTGACACCGGGAACGGTCGCAAGCACCTGTTCGACCTCCTCCGGCTGTACGTTCGCGCCGCCCGTGATGATGAGCGACGAGCCACGACCCGCGACGAACAGGAAGCCGTCCTCGTCGAGGTGACCGATGTCGCCCACACTCCACTCCTCACCCAGCCGCTCCGCGCCGCCGGTCGGGGCCGTGCCACGGTACCCGCTGAACACCAGCGGACTGCTCACGAAGATCCGCCCTGGCGTGCCGACCTCGCACGGCGCACCGTGGTCGTCGCGGATGGTGACCTCGACGCCCGGGAATGCTCGCCCGACCGACCCGGCCGGCGTGGCGTCACGGTCGACCCGGATGGCCACAAATGAGAGCTCCGAGGCGCCGTAGTACTCGACGATCGTGGACGCCGGCAGGCGCTCGGCCACCAGGTCGCGGGTCACCTGATCCAGTCGTGCACCGGCGCAGAAGATGATTCGCGGCTGTGTCGTGGCTGGGCCGGGAAGCCCCTCGACGAGCTGTTGCAGCATGCTCGGCACCACGTACATCGCGGCAACCGGCTCGTCACGGGCGAGGCGCTCGAGAATCCTGGCGACGCTGCCACCGCCCGTCGGCAGCAGCTCGACGAGCGCGCCTGCGTGCAGACCGTGCAAGGCGCCGAACAGGAAGTGCGAGCTCGACAATGGGCCGGGAACCACGACCGCCCCGTCGCCCAACGCGACGAGTTCGTCGAGACCGATGAAGCTCCGCCACCACGAGTCATGCGTGCGTGCGAATGCCTTCGGCACGCCGCTGCTTCCCGACGTGAACCCGACGTAGAAAATGTCGTGCGCACCCGGTGTGCGCGGACCGTCGCCGATCGGTGCCTGTGCAGGGCGCATGAGCGGTATTGCACCGATCGTCCCGCAGCCGCTCCAGCCGTCGTCCTGCGCTCCGACGAGCATGTCGGGGGACAACTGGCCGATCGCACCGCGACGCTCGGCGTCGGTCCACCCCGGATCGAGCACGCCGACCGCCCATCCGGCCATCATCAACCCAAGCAGGGTTGCAAGGCCGTCGGCCGAGCCGTCGACGACCATCCCCGCATATGCCGTCTCACCCCCGCGGCCGCACCCGCATGCGTGCGAGGCATCTCGTACGCGCGCACACCGCTGCGCGACGTCGCCGGCGGTCATCGTGCCGTGCGGGTCGCGGAGTGCGGGTCGGGCCCCCTGCGCCCGTGCGCGTTCCAGCACGCGTGCGCCGACGAGCATGGTCAGCCGCGCGCCGCCACCGACGTGGGACGCAGATACGGCGCGGCGCGGAATGCCGATGCCGCGACCACCGACGCCACAACCGCTTTGGCGAGGTCGCCCGGGATGTACACGGCCATTGCCCGCATCAGCGTCAGCACGTCGAGTCCCGCAAGCGCTGCACCGATCGGGACCGCCACCGCGTACAGCACAGCAATGCCGCCGATGATGCAGGCACCGACGTTGACGGCCACCTGGGCACGACCGTGCGGTTGCGACGGGATGCGACGAAAGCCGCCGGCGATCAGCGATACGGCGAGCGCCGCGACGGGAAAGCCGATCGCAAAGCCGCCGCGTACGCTGGAGAGGATCTGGACACCACCGAATCCGCCCGGCATCAGTGGCAGACCGACGAGCACCAGGGCCAGGAAGACGACCCCGGCCAGGAATGCATCGAGCGGCACCAGCATCAACCCGGTCAGCATCACGGCCACGGTCTGTGCAGTGATCGGCACTGACGTTCCCGGCACGGGAAGCGCCGGCGTTGCGCCAAAGACGCCGATGAGCGCGGCAAACACGGCGATACGGGCGATACGGGCACCACTCACGAGCACAGCCTCCAAGTCGATGAGGAGCGAGCATACCCGGTCGTCACGGCTGACTCCACCAAGGCGTGACGAGATAGGGTGCGGCCATGACGGATGAACTTCACATGCGACGCGAACAGGTGCTTGCAGCCATTGTGCGTGCGGGCTCCGACGGCATCTCGGGCGAGCAGATCGCGCGTGAGCTCGGATGTTCACGCGCATCGGTGCACCGCCATGTCGAGGCGCTGCGCAAGGCGGGAACCGCTGTGCTCGGCGTCCACGAGGGGTATGTGATCGACCCGGACGCCGACCCGGTGGTCGGGTCGATCGTCGTCGACGGCCTGCACACGCCCATCCTCGGACCGGTCATCTGGACCCGGGAGACCGGATCGACCAATGACGACGCGGCCGCGGCTGCGCGCGCCGGTGCGGCCGAAGGGCACGTGATCGGCGCCGACATCCAAACCGCGGGTCGCGGACGCCGTGGCCGCCCCTGGATGACGGCACCGCGCGACGCGCTCACCTTCTCGGTGGTGCTTCGCCCACAGGTCGCGCCGGTGGACGCCGGCATGCTTCCTCTCGTTGTTGCGGTCGCCGTCGCCGAGGCCATCTCCCCGCAGGCGCGCATCGTTTGGCCGAACGACATCGTCATCGACGGACGCAAGGTGTGCGGGATCCTGTGCGAGTCATCGCTCGACGAATCCGGCCTGGCGTGGGCCGTCGCCGGGATCGGCATCAACGTCCACGGCGCACCGCAGTTGGCCGACGCCCGATGGACCGCGGGCGCAGTGGGCGACCACCGACCTGTGACGCGCGGGGCACTGCTCGCGCAGGTGCTGAGCGCACTGGCCGACCGCTACGCGCAGTGGCAGGCAGACGGTGCCACACCAATCGTGGCCGCCTACGCGGCACGCGACGCGCTTGCGGGCACCGGCGTGACGGTGCAGGTCGCGAGCGGTGCAATCGCCGGGACGGCCGAGGGCATCGACAGTCTGGGCCGGCTTCGCGTGCGCACAGCAGCAGGCGAAGAGTCACTCGGCAGCGGTGAGGTCACCCGCGTCGAGTGGTGAGGTGGGTGCGCGCCGACAGGCGACGCGCACCCACGTCGAAGTTCAGTCGCTCATCAGGTTGAGGAGTGAGAAGAAGATGTTCACGATCGACACGAAGATGCCGGTCGCGAGCCAAACCACATCCTGCTCGGTGGCGTGCTTGCGCACGTAGTTGAAGTCGATGACCAGAAGCAGCGCCGAGCCGGCGAAGATGACCATGCTGAGGATTGGGCTGAGCGGACCCGAGATCAACGTCCACACCAGGCCGACACCGCATGCGATGAAGACGCCGATGCTGACCGGACGCATCCATGAGCGCAGGTCCCGGGACATGGTGAGCCCGAGGGCGCCCATGGCGGCAACGGTGAGTGCGGTGCCAAGCGCAGCCTCGGCGAGCAGACCAGGGCGAGCGCTCGCGTAGTAGTGCATGGCCGGTCCCGCGCCAAGGCCGAGCAGTGCGGCAGTGGCAAACAGCCAGCCGATGCCGAGGCCGCCGACGCGCGTCAGCCCTTTGGCGAATGAGCCGGCGAGCAACATGCCGACCGCGGCGAGCGACGCGGTGACCGCGGCGCCTTGTGAGAGGTCGCGACCGAGGTACGCGCCGAGTGCCATGAATCCGAGTGCGATGCCGACAAGGCCCATCACCCATCCGAAGACGGTCGTGACCGACCTGCTCTGCGGAACGGCGATGTCCTGGGCGTAGTTGAGTTCGTTCATGTCCACCATTGTAGGGCCGCGCCCGGCGACGCCAAGAGGCGGGATGTGAAGGGTTGGTTACGGCCTTCCCGCAACCAACCGGAGGGCTCAGCCCTGTGTCTCGTCCTCGAGCTCGTCGTCGGCGTCCGCGAGCGGCCATCCACCGGCGGCAAGCTGCGCCGACACCCGGGCGACGTCCTTCTTGGATGCGCGTTCGTACACCTTGTCGGTGATCATTGCGCGAATATCCGATTCGGTGACTGGGTTTTCCTTGTCAGCAGCCTCGGCGAGTTCGCCGGCGATCTCGTCGACCTCGGCATCGGTCAACCGTCGGTGCAGGATGCCGAGCAACGCGACGTAGTCGCCGTTGGGAACGCCGTCCGGGTATCCCGCGCGCATCCACCCGACAATCCGATTCACAAACGCAATTGGCACAGCGTTCCCTCTACTTCTACTTGTCGATAAGGACCGGGTAGATGTGTTCGAAGTCGAGCTTCTTCCCGAAGCCGGACGCCACAATGAACGTGATTCCGAGTCCGATCGCAAGCACGACGATGGCGAAGCACAGCACACCCAGCGCCTTCCCAATTGGACGAATGCGTCCGCCTTCCTGCGCGGCGCCACCCATCGCGAGCGCACGAACGCCGAGCGAGAACACGGCTGGCACACCGGCGCCGAGCAACAGCCCCGCAACCAGAACATGCCAACCGTTGGTGAATGCGAGCTTGAGGTTTTCCCACATGGTCCGGATCCTCCCTAGTGCGCGGCCGGCGCCGACGCCGACTGCGAATCGGGCCACTCGTCGGTGACGTTCGTATGGTCGACGATCCGCCGACGTGAGCGCAGGAACATCGCGCCGGACGCGATCAGCAGGAGCACGAAGATCGCGAGTGCTCCCCCGAAGCCACCGATCAGGTCGGCCAGGTGCCACATCAAGAACGCCACGAGACCGGCGGACGGAAGTGTGATCACCCACGCGGCCACCAGCCGGGCGGCGATGCGCCAGCGAACCTCGGCCCCGGCCTTGCCGATCCCGGTGCCAAGCACCGAACCAGTGGCGACATGCGTGGTGGAGAGCGCAAAGCCCATGTGGCTCGACGCCAAGATGACCGCCGCTGACGACGCTTCGGCCGCAAAACCCTGTGGTGCGCCGATCTTGACGAGTCCCTTGCCGAGTGTGCGGATGATTCGCCACCCACCGACGTAGGTGCCCGCCGCGATCGCAATCGCACACGTGAGTTTGACCCACAGCGGAATGGCCTCAAGGTCGGTCCAGTGACCCGAACCGATGAGCGCGAGCGTCAGGATTCCCATCGTCTTCTGGGCGTCGTTCATGCCGTGGGCGAGCGACAACAGACCGGAGGTGAAGATCTGACCGGTGCGGTACTTTCCGGCACGGAAACTGCTCGGGATGCCCTTGACGATCAGGTACACCAGTGCGGTTCCCACGGCTGCGACGGCCATCGCCACAAGTGGCGAGAAAATGGCCGGCAAGATCACCTTGCCGACGACTCCGTCGAGCTTCTTGGTCGATGCGTCACCGATCCACTTGACGCCACTGAATCCGAGCCCGGCCACCGTGGCACCGATCATTCCGCCAAAGAGCGCGTGCGACGACGACGACGGCAGCCCCACCAGCCAAGTCGCGAGGTTCCAGATGATCGCCCCGACGAGGCCCGCGAGAAGAATGATCAGCAGCGCATGACCATGCTGGGCCGTGAGCTCGGTCTTCGGCGCACCGCTCTTGTCCTGGATCTTGATCACGGCGTTCGTGACCGTCAGCGCAACCTCCACCGACAGCAGCGCGCCGACGAAGTTCAGCACGGCCGACAGCATGACTGCGCGCTTGGGACGCAAGGCGCCCGTGGCGATCGATGTGGCCATCGCATTCGCCGTGTCGTGAAAACCGTTCGTGAAGTCGAACGCAAGGGCCGTCAGCACGACGATGCCCAACACCACCAGTTCCGTGCTCATGCAGCGAGCATAGCCGGTTACGATCTGGTGAACACACTGGACCGACGGTCAGTTTTGTCCGCATATTCCGGGCAAAAAACCCCTCGATCGGCCGGGTGTCGAGCCGATCGTGACAGGTGTCAGCCCGCGCCGGGCCGTTCCCCTTTGAGGACCTCGAGCAAGTCACCCACACCGGCTCCGCACTCGAGCGGGTGACGCAACGGAAGGCCTGACGCACGGTGTACTGGTTGCGACGTCCCACACGTGTGCGAACCACGTATCCGGCCTCGACCAGGTCCGAGACGATGCCCTGCGCGGAACGCTCGGTGATGCCCACCCGTTCGGCCACGTCACGCATCCGAACGCCCGGTTCGCGTGCGACGCACAGCAGCACATGGGCGTGATTTGAGAGGAACATCCACTGTCGCTGGGCATCGATCGGCATGGTGGTGGATGTTAGCGATCCGACACCAAAATAGCCTGTGCAAAGTCCGGTGCGCGATCACTCACGATGCGCTAGCCGACAGGGGTCGCGCGGACGACCATACCTCCGCCGAGGGTCTCGTTCGTGGCCTCGTCGATCAGGATGAAGCTCCCCGTCTCACGATCCGCCGCGTACGGATCCACGGCAAGCGGCTGGCTCGTGCGGAGCGTGATGCGACCGATGTCGTTGAGCGCCAAGGACTCTGCGGGCTCTTGCCCACGCGTGTGGATGTCGACGCGATGTTCGATGCTGTCGACGATCGCAACGACCTCACGGGTCGTGTGGCGCAGCACGTACCGCCCCCGGACCGCGAGCGGCCGCTCGTGCATCCAACACACGTCCGCCTCGATTTCACGAGTGACCGTCGGAGCGTCCGTCACATGCGCAATCAGATCGCCCCGCGACACGTCGATGTTGTCGGCAAGGCGAAGGGTGATCGAACTCGGCGCCTGGGCCGAGGCGATCGGCCCGTCCATCGTCTCGACACTCGCCACGGTGCTCACGTGCCCCGCGGGGAGCACGACAACCTGGTCACCGGAGGTGAAGGTGCCCGACGCGATCTGACCGGCGTAGCCGCGGTAGTCGTGGTACTCGTCCGACTGCGGGCGGATCACCCACTGCACCGCCAGCCGTCCGCTGTCGTGCTCGCCGTGCGCGCGATCGAGCGGCACCGTCTCGAGCAGCCCCAGCAGTGTGGGTCCGCTGTACCAGTCCATCCGTGTGGACGGGTCGACCACGTTGTCGCCGTCGAGCGCCGAGATGGGCACGAGGTCGACCTCGACGTCGAACTCCTGGACGATCTGGGCGAAGTCTGCGCAGATCGCGTCGAAGCGTTCCTTCGAGAATTCGACCAGGTCCATCTTGTTGACCGCGACCACCAGGCGCGGGATGCGCAGCAGTCCGCAGATGAACGAGTGGCGGCGGGTCTGCTCGACGACGCCGTTGCGGGCGTCGATCAGGATGACCGCGATGTCGGCGGTGGACGCGCCCGTCACCATGTTGCGCGTGTACTGCACGTGACCCGGGCAGTCGGCGATGATGAACCGCCGACGCGGCGTGGCGAACGGACGGTAGGCGACGTCGATCGTGATGCCCTGCTCGCGCTCGGCCCGCAGGCCGTCGGTCAGCAGTGCCAGGTTGACGTAGCCGTCACCGCGCCGTTCGCTGACGTCCTCGACATGCTCCAGCTGGTCGGCCATCACCTGTTTGGAGTCGTAGAGCAGACGCCCGATCAGGGTGCTCTTGCCGTCGTCGACGGATCCGCACGTGACAAACCGTGCCAGGTCGACATGCTGCTCGGTCAGTGACGACATTAGAAGTACCCCACTCGCTTGCGATCCTCCATGGCGGCCTCACTGGCGCGATCGTCCGCGCGCGTCTCGCCGCGCTCGGTGATGCGGGTCGCCGCGATCTCGGCAACGACGTCCTCCAGCGTGGTGGCGGTGGAGGCGACCGCGCCGGTGCAGCTCATGTCGCCGACCGTGCGAAAGCGCACCGACTCGACGAACGGCTCCTCGCCCGGCAGGCGCTCGATGACGTCGCTTGCCGCGTACAGCATGCCGTCGCGGCGAAAGACCTCGCGCTCATGCGCGAAGTAGATCGACGGGAGCGGAATGTTCTCGCGGGAGATGTACTCCCACACGTCGAGCTCCGTCCAGTTGGACAGCGGAAAGGCGCGCACATGCTCACCTTTGCGGACCCGACCGTTGTAGAGGGACCACAGCTCGGGCCGCTGCGCCCGGGGGTCCCACTGGCCGAAGTCGTCGCGGAAGCTGAACACCCGCTCCTTGGCGCGTGCGCGCTCCTCGTCACGGCGCGCGCCGCCGATGGCGGCGTCGAAGCCATGCTCGGCGATGGCATCCAGCAGCGTCGTCGTCTGCAACTGGTTGCGCGACGAGCGAGGCCCGGTCTGCTCCACGACGCGGCCTGCGTCGATGGACTCCTGAACGGAGGCCACGATGAGCCGCTCCTCGATGTCCGCCACGTACCGATCGCGGTACGCGACGACCTCGGGGAAGTTGTGTCCCGTGTCGACGTGCATCAACGGAAACGGAAACTTGGCGGGCCGAAACGCCTTCTCCGCGATCTTCAGCAAGACCGCGGAGTCCTTGCCCCCACTGAACAGCAGCACGGGGCGACCGAACTGTGCCGCGACCTCGCGGGTGATGTAGATCGCCTCGGCTTCGAGACGATCAAGGTGCTCGTGGATACTCAACCGGCACCTTTCATGGGCTGCAGGCGTAGACGACGGGTGTGCATGTACCAGGCCACGAGACCGAGAGCGATCGGCGGCAGCAGGATCAGCACCGGGGGAATATTAAGCCCTGTCTTGGCGAGCAGGCCCGTGCCGGCCGCCAAGAGGACCATTCCAAGAAGGGGACGCAGCCCTTCCGCGGGCAACTTCATCGCAAGATGCGAGCCGATCCACACGCCCGGAATCGAGCCGATCATGATCGTGCCCGCCATCACCAGGTCCACGTTGCCGGAGACCAGATGCGCCGCGGCGGCGGCCCACAGCAGGATCGCCGCATGGAAGACGTCCGTGCCGACGACCCGGTGCGGCGTCAGCCGAAACAGCAGGATCAGGGCGACGGCGATCAGCGCCCCCGAACCCGCGGACGTGATTCCGAGCACGAAGCCGACGAGCAGGCCGACCACGATGGCGGCAATCTTGTGGCGGCGCTGGAGGTCGATCGTCTCACGCTCGCGTTCAGCGGCGTCGGACACGAAGATCGCCCGCCAGGAGACCGCAACGGCGGTGATCAGCAGCGCGACGGCGATCATGACGAGCATCACCTTGTCGAAGTTCGCTCCGGCGTGTCGCTCGATGACCTTCAGGACCCAGACACCGCCGATGGCGGCCGGGATGCTGCCGATCCCGAGGTAGAACGAGATTCCGAAGTCGACCGTACCCTGGCGCCAATGACGCCACCCGCCGACCGTCTTGGTGACGGCGGCGTAGGCAAGATCTGTTCCGACGGCCACCGTCGGCTTGATACCGAGCACCAGGATCAGCAGCGGGGTCATGATCGACCCGCCACCCATTCCGGTCGTCCCGACCAGGATGCCGACGCCCAGCCCGAACAGGACCAGCATCGTAGAGTCGTTTGTGAGGAAGTCGATCACACCGAACGCTTTCTGAATAACGCAAGCTGATAGGCCGCATAACCATACACTATTGGTCGACGGCGCCAGACCACGCGCGTCCAAAATAGGACATTCCGCATTGGGTTTACGGAGTTTTACCTGTACGCTGCCCCAATGGCAAGTGACGAAACGCAGCGACCGCAGCGCTACGCCATCCAAATCAATCTGACAGGCCGCCCATGCCTGGTCGTCGGGGGCGGTCGTGTGGCGACCCGGAAGGTCCGGTCGTTGCTGGCGGCCGGCGCGGTCGTCCACGTCGTGGCGCCGAGACTCACCACCGAATTGACCGCGCTGGTGGCCGACGGACGCGTTGCGCACCGCAGCCATGAATACCGCCCGAGCGACCTCGACGGGTGCATCCTTGCGGTGGCCGCAACGAACGACAGCGCGCTCAACCGACTGATCGCCGACGACGCGACGGCCGCACGCATCCTGGTCAACGTGGTCGACGCCCCGGAGCACTCATCGTTCACCGTCCCCGCCACCGCCCACCGCGGGCGAGTCAGCGTGTCGGTGGCCACCGACGGCGCGAGCCCGGTCCTCTCCCGACACCTTCGCGATCAGGTCGACCGCGCGCTCGGCGACGAGTGGGGCGCCGTCGCAGACGCGTTGCATGACGCCCGCTCCGCATTGATCACCGCGCTTCCCGACCCCACCGAACGTGCCGCGGCGGTGTCGCGTCTGCTGCGCGACGGATTGGGCGAACGGATCGGCGACCTTGCCGATCCGGCGGAGATCGTGGCCGCGGCGACGGCCGCACCGGTCGGGCACGTTGCGCTGATCGGCGCCGGCCCGGGCGATCCGGGGCTGTTCACCCTTCGGGGCGCCGCGTTGCTCGGACGCGCCGACGTGGTGGTTCACGACCGTCTGGGGACCGAGCAGGTGCTGGAGCTCGCCCGCCCCGACTGCGAGCTGATCGACGTCGGCAAGGAACCCGGGCGCCACGGCATGAATCAGCGGGACATCAACGCACTGCTCGTCGATCTGGGCGCCCGTGGACGACGCGTCGTGCGCCTGAAAGGCGGTGACCCCTTCATCTTCGGTCGCGGCGGCGAAGAGGCGCTGGCGCTCGCCGACGCCGGCATCGCATTCGAGATCGTGCCCGGCATCAGCTCCGCCATCGGTGGCGCGGGTGTGAGCGGGATCCCACTCACCCATCGCGCCGTCGCCCAATCGGTCACCATCGCATCGGGTCATGACGACCCCGCGGCTCCGGCGGCCGCGGCCCGTTGGAGCGCACTGGGCGCGGCGCCCGGAACGCTCGTGCTGCTGATGGCCATGGGCAATTTGGCGAAGATCGCAGACGCGCTCATCGCCGCCGGACGATCCGCGCACGAGCCCGCGTGCGCCATCCGGTGGGCGACCACGGCGAACGAGCACCGCGTCGATGCGACCCTGCAGACGCTTGCCGAACGGTGCGCGGCAGCCGACCTCGGCAATCCCGCCGTCGTCGTGATCGGGCCGGTGGTGGAGATCGGGCGCGAGATTGCGCACACACTCCACCGTGCACGAGCTACTGCGTCGGAACTCCCGCGGCGATAAGCGCGTCGAGACCACCGGCGTCGGCAACGTCGGTGAACCTGGCCTGTTTCATCAGCTCCGCCGCGACCGCCGACCGCCTGCCGGATCGACAGTAGACGACGTAGGCGTCACTCGCATCGAGCGACTCGATCCGGTCCGCGAAGTCCGCGGCCTCGACGTTGATGTTGGTCGCACCGACGACATGCCCGGCGGCAAACTCCTGCGGTGTGCGAACGTCGATGACCGTCACGTCTCCTGACGCGATGAGCGCTTTGGCCGCCGCCGGGGCGACGGTTCGCACGCCGACCGTCGGGGCGACGTCCGGCGGGGACGACGCGCCGCACCCCGCGAGTGCGACGACAGCAACCACGAGCATGGCAATCACTTTCATGGCGTCACGCTACACCGCGCGCCGCGGGTGACGACCGCGGACGGGTGCCCGGTCGGCCATCCCTGCCGCGACTGAGCTATCCTTCACACGACGCCGCGCCTGCGGTGTTTCTGGAGGGGAGTATCCCGTCAACGCTCGCGTCGTCAATACGGCGCTACCGCCCGGTGCGAGCGAGGCATCATGCCTGGGAGAGACCTCCTGATCTGTGTGATGCGATCAGGAGGAATGGCAGATGCACGTTGGATGGTTTGGTTGGACCGCCCTCGTCGTGGCGGTCATCGTGATGCTCGTCATCGACCTCGTCCTCTTTGGGCGAAAGTCTGAGGACAACAGCATCAATGCGCGGACGGCGATGCTGTGGAGCGTGGTCTGGGCCGCGGTCGGCGTCGCGTTTGCCGGCGTGGTGTGGATGCTCGACAGTCACGTTGCGGCACAGGAATACCTGACGGGATTTCTGATCGAGAAGATGCTGTCGCTCGACAACCTCTTCGTCTTCGCAATGATCTTCATGTACTTCAAGGTGCCCACGACGCTGCAGCGGCGCGTGATCTTCTGGGGCATCGTCGGTGCGATCGTCCTGCGTGGCATCTTCATCTTCGCGGGCGCGGCGCTCCTCGACGCCTTCCACTGGAT
>CALMXK010000012.1 GCA_937871165.1 uncultured Actinomycetes bacterium | reverse complement strand
TGGAGCCGACAGCCACCGAATCGGATGAGAATCGAGGTCCGGAAAGCGCCGGTGAAATCGGCTGACGCGCACGGTCACGACGGGTCTCCTACTTAACCGTTTTGGTGCCAGGCACCAGAATGGTTAACTGCTGGCACCGGCTCACCACTCGTCCTCCATCCCACAAAAGTCCCGATGGTCACAGACGGGCAAGTTCAGGCGCCCAGAGCGGATGGCGAGCTGTGCACGAGATCCAAACATCGCCGTCCACCTCACCTCCGCCAGGAGAATGGGCGGGTGCTCAAGCGACCGGTATCCCACGCGAAGCGCGACACGGTCATCGTCAACCCACACCGTTGCCCCGCGTTCCCAGTCACCGCGGTCCGGCGGCCACCATTCGCCTTGCAGCCGATCCACGATGCACTCCTCTTGGATCATCCCCGCCAGCTCCTCGCCGTAGGAGCGAAGAATTTCCCGGATTTCGCCGTCCTGCGTGTCGCCCATCAGATCGTACGCTGGCGAATGGCGGACAACAGCTCGCGCTCGCCCTGCGCCCATCAGCCAGACCACGCCACCGTTGCAGAAGCCCAACTGGATTGCACATCCAGGCTCAAGCGCCTGAAGACCATCGTTCAGCGCAGCCGCCAAGATCATGAAGGCACCGGCCAGCGCAGTCGGGACAGGATGGGCTGGAGCCGACAGCCACCGAATCGGATGAGAATCGAGGTCCGGAAAGCGCCGGTGAAATCGGCTGACGCGCACGGTCATGCCAGGCCCTCCTACTTAACCGTTTTGGTGTCTGACACCAGAACGGTTAACTGCAGCAGCGACGCGCGGGCCCGCACCGTCACGACCCCGGCGTGACCACCTCGGCCACGCAGGCCTCGTCACCCTCGGCACGCGTCGCGGTGTTGGCCAGTGTCGCGCCCGGCGCGTAGACCGAAAGCACACCCTTCCAGATCGAGCGGTCCAAGCCGCAGACGCGGGCCGGATCGTGGAACGCCATCTCCTCGAACGGACACGAGCACGCCATGATCGTCGGCTTCGTCGTGACGTCGGCGTCGGACTGCGCCGAAAAGCCGAACCGGGTGAGGATGCGCACAACCTCGGCGATCGCCTGGGTCGGCGTGAACACCGACTCCCCACGCTCGATCTGATCCTTGGCAAGCGACTGTCCAAACGCGAAGCCCACACGCTCCAGCTGCTCATCCGGATCGCCGGGCGCGCTCATCGCCTGCAACAGCAGCTGGGCGAGCACGTCGTAGTGGCGTTCGGGCAACGTGACCGTCGCCTCACTTGCGGCCAACGAGTACACCTTCGGAGGACGGCCGGCACCCGGGCCACCCTTCTCCCGCTTGCGGAAGTCGGCCTCCAAAAACCCCTGCTCAACAAGCTTGTCCAGATGGAATCCGGCCAGCCGCCGGTCGATGCCGACCTGCTCCGCGATGTCGTCTTTGGTGCGCGGCGCATCGGCCTCACGCACCGCGAAAAACACCTTGCGACGCGTCGGATCGCCAAGCGCTCCTGCCAGGCGTTCGATCTCTTGCTCGGTCTGTGGATGCTCCAACGACAAAAGCGCACCTTCCGGGGCGATTGCACCAAACTGTACCCGACCCCTTGTGGAGCGGGAAACCGCATATTACGGTAACGTAGATATCCGTTAGAACGTCTCCAACTCGTCAGGAGCACCTCGTGTCGACGATTCCGCCCCCCGCAGAAGTCGAGGGCTTGGACCAATACAAGTTCGGCTGGCATGACCCCAGCCACTCTGTGTTCACGCCCAAAAAGGGCCTGAGCCCCGATGTCGTCCGCGAGATCTCGGCGATCAAGAACGAGCCGGAATGGATGACCAAGTTCCGACTTCGCGCGCTCGAGATCTTCGACCGCAAGGCCATGCCCAACTGGGGCGGGGACCTGACGGAGATGGACTTCCAGGACATCTACTACTACATCCGTGCCAGCGACCGTCAGGGTCGCAGCTGGGATGAAGTGCCGGACGACATCAAGAACACCTTCGACCGCCTGGGCATCCCGGAGGCCGAGCGCAAGTTCCTGGCCGGCGTCTCCGCACAGTACGAGAGCGAAGTGGTCTACCACTCCATCCGCGAGGACCTCTCCAAGCAGGGCGTCATCTTCTGCGACACCGACACCGCCCTTCGCGAGCACGAGGACATCTTCAAGGAGCACTGGGCGACGGTCATCCCGCCCGGCGACAACAAGTTCGCGGCGCTCAACAGCGCCGTCTGGTCCGGCGGCTCATTCATCTGGGTCCCGCCGGGCGTGCGCGTGGAGATTCCGCTGCAGGCCTACTTCCGGATCAACCAGGAGAACATGGGCCAGTTCGAGCGGACGCTCATCATCTGCGAGGAAGACTCCTTCGTGCACTACGTCGAGGGATGCACCGCGCCGGTGTACTCAAGCGACTCCCTGCACTCGGCCGTGGTCGAGATCATCTGCAAGAAGGGTTCGCGCTGCCGCTACACCACCATCCAGAACTGGTCGACCAACGTCTACAACCTGGTCACCAAGCGCGCCGTCTGCCATGAGGGCGCCACGATGGAGTGGGTCGACGGCAACCTGGGCAGCAAGCTCACCATGAAGTACCCGGCCGTCTGGATGGTCGGACCGCACGCACGCGGCGAGGTGCTCTCCATCGCGTTCGCAAGCGAAGGAATGCATCAGGACGCCGGCGCCAAGATGGTGCACGTCGCACCCGACACCTCGTCCACGATCATCAGCAAGTCCATCTCCAAGGGCGGCGGACGCACCAGCTACCGCGGCCTGGTCAGGGTGGAGCCGGGCGCCCAGCGCGTCAAGGCGAACGTCGTCTGCGACGCGCTCCTTCTCGACGAAGACAGCCGCTCGGACACCTACCCGTACATGGACATCCAGGCGGAGGACACCTCGATCGGTCATGAGGCCACGGTGTCCAAGGTCGCCGACGACCAGGTGTTTTACCTCATGAGCCGCGGACTCTCCGAAGAGGAGGCCATGGCCATGATCGTGCGCGGCTTCATCGAGCCGATCGCCAAGGAGCTGCCGATGGAATACGCCGTCGAGCTCAACCGACTCATCGAACTGCAAATGGAGGGCTCGATTGGCTAGTGCACCGGCATGGGCCGAGGACGCGAAAGCGCGCGCCGCAACGGCGCTCGCCGCGCTTCCCGAACTCACCGGCCAGGAAGAGGAGTGGCGATTCACTCCCCCCACCGATCTCGCACTCGAGGGACCGACGCCGGCGTCCAGCACCCCCGTGCTCGACGCGCGGCACGGGTCGAGTGAGGGGCGCTCGGCGACGATCGAATTCGTCGACGGCGCGCTCAGCGCACCGGCCACGTCGCTTGCCCTCCCCGACGGCGTCATCGTGGCCGACCTCGCCGAGGCACTCGGCAGCCACGAGGCCCTGGTCCGCGACCGTCTCTACTCCCTCGTCGGTTTCGACGACAAGCCGGGCGCACTCAACGCTGCGCGATGGGAATCCGGATTGTTCGTCTACGTCCCGACGGGTGTGACGGTGGAGCTTCCGATCGAGGCCACAGCCTCGGTGACCGGCACCGCCGGCCAGGTGTTCGGACGCACGCTGGTGGTCGCCGAACGTGGCGCGAACGTCACGATCATCGACCGCTACCGCTCCGCGGATCTCACCGGCACGGTCAACGTCTCCACGGTGGTCGAGATCTTCGCCGCCGACGACGCCGACGTGGAACACGTCTCGGTGATCGACTGGGGATCGCACGTGCGCCACCACACCATCGTGCGCGCCGAAGCCCGCCGCAACACGAAGGTCCGGTCCGTCTGCGTCACGCTCGGCGGCGACGTCGTTCGCGTGGAGCCGACCATGCTCGTGCGCGGCGAGGGTGCCGACGCCCGTGCACTCGGCCTGTACTTCGCAGACGGCACCCAGCACTTCGAGCACCGCGTCGTGGCTCGCCATGAGGCGCCGCAGGCCTACTCGAACCTGCTCTACAAGGGCGCCATCAAAGATCACGCCCACACCGTCTTCTTCGGAAACCTCGTCGTGCCGCCCGGAGCACCGGGCACCGACGCCTACCAGACCAACCGGAACCTGGTGCTCAACGACGGCGCCCGTGCCGACACGATCCCGTTCCTGGAGATCGAGACGGCCGACGTCAAGTGCTCACACGCCGGTGCGGTCAGCCGCGTGGATGACGAACACATCTGGTACCTGGAGTCGCGGGGCGTGTCGCGCGACGAGGCGAAGCAGCTGATCGTCGAAGGTTTCTGCCACGAGGTCCTGGATCACGTCGGCCTGGACGAGCTCCGTGAGGAGCTCTCCGATGCGATCGCGAGGAAGGTCCGGTCGTGAGCCTGGTCGATGTCGCAAGCGTCGACGACGTCAAGGACGGCGCCAGCATCACGGTGCGCCTCGGCGAGATCGAGGTGTGTCTGGTCAACAGTGCGGGCACCTTCTTCGCACTGCACAACACCTGTACGCACGCGATGGAACGGATGGCAGGCGGCTGGGTCGACGAGGGACGCATCGAGTGTCCCCGCCACGGCGCCATGTTCTGCCTGTCCACCGGCGAGGCGCTGACGCCGCCGGCGACCACACCCCTCCCCACCTTTGCGGTGCAGGTGCGCGATGGGCGCGTCCTGATCGACCCCACCCCGTCACATCCCCACCCACTGCTTGAACGCAACGAATACGGAGCTGCTCGTGGCTGATGCCATTTTGAAGATCGAGGGCCTCAAGGTCGCCGTCGACGGCAAAGAAATCCTTCGCGGTGTCGACCTTGAGATCCCCCAGGGAGAGATCCACGCCCTGATGGGCCCGAACGGCTCAGGCAAGAGCACGCTCGCCTACGCCCTGGCTGGACATCCCCGCTACGAGATCACCGACGGCCGCGTGATGTTCCGTGGCGAAGTGGTGGCAAGTGCCGACGAGGATGAGACGCTCGAAGCTGATGAGCGCGCGCGCCTGGGCATGTTCCTGGCCATGCAGTACCCCATGGAAGTGCCCGGCGTCTCGGTGCTCAACTTCCTGCGCACGTCGCTTTCGGCGGTGCGCGGCGAAGAGATCACCCCGCGCGCCTTCATGAAGGAGTTCAACGATGCCAGCAAGCTCCTGGAGTTCGACAAGAGCTTCGCGGATCGGTACCTGAACGAAGGCTTCTCCGGCGGCGAGAAGAAGCGCCACGAGATCCTTCAGATGGCACTGCTGAAGCCGAAGGTCGCGATCCTGGACGAGACCGACTCGGGCCTCGACATCGACGCCCTTCGCGTCGTGTCCAACGGCGTCAACACACTGCGCGGCCCGGACCTGGGTGTGCTGATCATCACCCACTACACCCGCATCCTCAACTACATCAAGCCCGATGTCGTGCACGTGATGTTCGAGGGTCGCATCGCCAAGACCGGTGGCCCGGAGCTCGCCGACCACCTGGAGCAGGTCGGCTACGTGGAGTTCGGCTCGCACGAAGAGGCAACCGCTCCCGCAGCACACTGACGATGGGCACCGCGTCCAATTGGCGCGCTGACTTTCCGATCCTGGGGCGGCCGATCGACGGTCGCCCCTTGATCTATTTGGATTCGGCGGCGACCTCGCAGAAGCCCGAGGTCGTGATCCAGACGATGAGCGACTACTACCGCGAGGCGAACGCCAACGTGCGCCGCGGCGTCTACGCACTGGCCGCAGAGTCCGATCGACGGTTCGAACACGCTCGGGCATCGATCGCCCGCCTGGTCGACGCATCCACGGACGGCCTCGTCGTCACCAAGAACGTGACCGAGGCGATCAATCTGGTGGCCTACGCCTGGGGGCTTCGCAACCTGTCCGACGGCGACGAGATCCTCATCACGATCATGGAGCACCACTCCAACATCGTTCCGTGGCAGCTCGTCGCCGAACTGACCGGCGCGACGGTGAAGTTCTGTCCCATGACTGCCGGGCATGAGCTCGACATGGACGCGATGGCCGAGATGATCGGCCCGCGCACCAAGGTCGTCTCGGTGGTGCATGTCAGCAACGCACTCGGCACGATCAACCCGGTCGCCGAGATCGGTCGGATGGCGCATGCGGCCGGGGCGCTCATGGTCGTCGACGGCTCACAGAGCGTGCCGCACATGCCGGTCAGCTTCACCGAGCTCGGATGCGATGTGCTTGCCTTCACCGGTCACAAGATGCTCGGCCCCACGGGAATCGGCATTCTCGTGGCGCGCCCGGAGCTGCTCGATTCGATGGCGCCGTTCATGGGCGGCGGCGAGATGATCAACGACGTCACCACCGAGGGGTCGACCTACGCGACGGGGCCGCGGAAGTTCGAGGCGGGCACACCCCCGATCGCCGAAACCATCGGACTCGGCGCCGCCGCCGAGTACCTGATGGCAATCGGGATGGATGCGGTGCGCGCCCATGAGCTCGAGCTCACCCGCTACGCACTGGATGCGATGGCCGACATTCCGGGACTCATGGTGTACGGACCGTCGGATCCGGAGCGTCGCGGCTGCCCGATCAGTTTCGCGATGGACACCGTTCACGCGCACGATGTGGCGCAGTTCCTGGATGCGCAAGGTGTCTGCGTGCGCGCCGGCCACCACTGCGCCAAGCCGCTGATGCGGACATTGGGTGTCGCCGCGACCGCACGCGCCAGCACGCACGTGTACAGCACCACCGACGAAATCGACGCGTTGGTCGCCGCGCTCCACGGAAGCGCCGCATATTTCGCATAAGGCCTACAATTGATGCATCGCAATTCCACAATTGATCTACCGCAACTGAAAGGACACATGGGCGGTCTCGACAACCTGTATCAGGAGGTCATCCTCGATCACTACAAGAACCGCCGCCACCGCGGCGAGATCGAGGGTGCCACCGTGACGGTGGATCACAACAACCCCATGTGCGGGGACGAGATCCACCTTCAGGTGCGCCTTGCCAACGGACGCGTTGAGAACCTCGGCCACACGGGTGACGGGTGCTCGATCTCGCAGGCGTCGGCGTCGATGATGAGCGAGGTCGTGATCGGCAAGTCCACGGACGAGGTCCGCGAGCTGATCGAGCACATGCGTGCCGTGATGCACGGCACCGTGGAGGCCGACGAGGAACTGCTCGAGGACGGCGTCGCGCTGGCCGGCGTGCGCAAGTTTCCCGCGCGCGTCAAGTGCGCCCTTCTTTCCTGGATCGCCCTGAAGGATGCGCTTGAGCAACAGGGAGAAGCAGATGGCAAGTGACGGCGAGATTCGTGACGCGATGATGCAGGTGGAGGATCCCGAACTCGGGATCAACGTCGTCGACCTCGGCCTGCTGTACGGCGTCAGCCAAGACGACGCGGGCAACGTCACGTTGGAGATGACGCTGACGTCGATGGGCTGCCCGCTGACCGAGAAGATCATCGAGGATTCCCGCGCGGCACTCATGCCACTCGACGGCGTCGAGACCGTCGAGGTCAACTGGGTGTGGGACCCGCCGTGGGGGCCGGATCAGATGACCGACGAAGGGCGCCTGATGATGAAGGTGATGGGATTCATGTGAGTACCAGCGAGCAAACAGCCGCTCCGATGACGCTTGAGGAGAAGAAGGCCGCGGCGCGCGAACGCGCGCGTGCGGCCAAGACCGCCCGAGAGGCCGGCGACGCCCAGATCGCCGTGACCGATGCGGCCGCCGCCTACATTCGCGAAGCGGCGGTCCGACAGGGCAAAGAGGCCGGTGTCCGCCTTCGCATCCTGGCCGGCGGATGCTCGGGTTTGGAGTACAACATCGACCTGATCGATCCCGGCGAGGTCGCCCGTGAGGGTGAGCGCGACCTGAGCTCCAACGGCATCCGTCTGCTCGTCGACCTGAAGAGTTCCATTTACGTCACGGGATCCAGCATCGACTACACGTCGACGCTGCTTCGCCGTGGGTTCGCCATCAAGAACCCGAACGCGACGAGCACCTGCAGCTGCGGTGACAGCTTCGGCGTCTGAGGACCCGAACCCGTCCGCGGATCGGCGCCGGGCGGTCATTCGTCAAGGCGTGTCCGTGGGGGTTGCCACCGGGGCCTACGGCCTCAGTTTCGGGGCCCTGTCGGTTGCGGCGGGATTCTCGGTGTTGCAGACGCAGGTGCTGTCGCTGCTGCTGTTCACCGGCGGATCACAGTTCGCCGTGGCAGGCGTGATCGGCGCCGGTGGCTCCGGGGTGTCCGCGGTGGCGACATCCACCATGCTCGGCGTACGGAATGGTCTCTACGGCTTGGAAACCTCGCGGATGCTTCAGGTTCGCGGATGGCGCCGGCTGGTCGCGGCGCACCTGACGATCGACGAATCCACCGCCGTCGGCATGTCTCAGCAGCACCCGGATGAGCGCCGACTGGGGTTCTGGACGGCGGGCATCGCGGTGTTCGTCCTGTGGAATCTGATGACGCTGCTCGGCGCGGGAATCGGCAACGCGCTCGGCGATCCAACCCGCTGGGGGCTCGACGCGGCAGCCGCGGCGGCATTCATCGCGCTGTTGTGGCCACGTCTGCGATCGCGCGACGCTCGTGCGACAGGCGTGCTCGCAGGACTGATCGCGCTCGTGCTCGCTCCGGTGACCAAGCCCGGTGTGCCGGTTCTCGTCGCTGTTGTCGCAGCGGTCATCGTCGGGCTGCTCGGCGCCGGCTCCCGAAGGAAGGTCGCGTGAGTCGCTGGACGATCGTCCTGCTCGCGGGAACGCTCGGCTATCTCGTCAAGTTGGCGGGCTATCTCGTCCCGACACGGTTGGTCGCGGGTCGACGGACGTCGAATATCGTCGCGTTGCTCCCGGTGGCGCTGCTCGCCGCACTCACGGTCGTGCAGACGTTTGCCGGCCGCGGCGGCGCGTTGACCGTGGACGCCAGGGCAGCGGGGATCGGGGCGGCAGTCGTGCTCCTGCTCCTTCGGGCCAACTTCCTGGTGGTCGTGATCGCGGCTGCGGTCGTCGCGGCGCTCCTTCGCGCAGCTGGTATCGGCTGATTGCCGCTTTACATTGATAGTTGGATATGCAATCATTGCGGCGCGTTGGACGACTCAGCCTTTCGACGGACACGTGCTTTCGCATTGGTCCCAACAATCATCACGGTGCTCTACGCATCCGCGTGGTGGTTCACGGTGGCATCCCCAGGCCTCCTTCACCATGGCTATCGGCTTGCCACTGCTCCCACCGTCGTCTGGCTCATCGTCTTGGTGCTGCTCTCGGCCTGGCGGTGGCTTCGTCCCGCGACCGCGCTTGAGCACTCGCTGACATTGGCCGCCATGTCGATCGGCACACTTGCCGTTTCGATGTGGGTGGTGATCTGGTTGCCGATGCTCGTGCTCGGCTCGTCCCCGCTGAACTAGCAGTCGCGCGTGACGCGCGAGACTAGCTCGCGCCGAGCATGCCCTTGACGGCATCGCCTGCCGCCACACCCTCCAGCACATACACGTCGGCCGGTCCTGCAGACAGTGCTCCCACCTGCGCACGAAAGTCCGCCAGATGGGCGGTCTCAAGATGTGCCGCGAGCGCCGCACCGTCCGCCCAGCGTTCGATGATGACCAGGCGATCGGGGTCGCGGGTGTCGCGATGCAAGGCGAAGGTGATGCATCCCGCCTCACGATGAGTCCCGGGAATCAGCACATCGCGGACGACCTGCTCGACCGCGTCCCGTTGCCCGTCTGCGGAACGGATGACTGCGACGACGACAACTTCGCTCATTCGTACTCCTTCAGGATTCCAAAGCCAGTTGACCCACGTCGGGAACGTACCTGGCGAGTCGACGGTGAATCGGTCGTGGTCGCGATGCCCCGCCACGCGCCGACCGCCAACGCCCAGTAGGCCACGACCAATCCGACGGACCGGCCGGCGACATTCCACGGCACGCCACCCGGACCCGCCGTCAGCGCCGCGACTGCGATGGTGCTCACGAGCAGTCCGACGATGCAGGCGAGGGCGATGACCGGTCGTGAACGAACGCCGCGCGGAGATGCGATCGCGGCGATGAGGAGCGCAAGCGTCGCGATGAACGGCTCCGATCCCGACTGGAGATCACCGAGCCGCTCCCACGCTCCGGGGAACGTCCTGAGGTCCAGGTCCACGGGCGGATCGAACTCCACGAAGCTCGACATGGTCGCGGTCCGCACCACTTCGACGACGAAGACGACGAACAACAACACGGACGCAAGCGTGAGCATCCGCCGGGATCGCCCGCTCGTCATCCCGACACCTCGACGCGTCCTTCACCCACGAGATCGCGGTCCGCGCGAAGGATGACGGCCGAGAGCGCACCGATCGCGCCGGCGGTGGCCAGTGAGATGACCACCGTGCTGACGGTCGTGCCGGTCCGAAGGCTGGAGCCGTCGTCGCCCAGCAGCCGCCACGCCCACGGAGACGCAGCCGCGGATGCGACCCACACGGCGACCGCCACGCCGACAGCGCCGAGCGCGCGGGAGCGACTGCCCACCACGACGGCGATCACCAACGCAAGCAACGCGGGATATGTCGCAATGGCTCCGGCGAGCACCGGCGCGACCAGCTTCTGCCAGCCGGGCAGCGACGCCGCCATGGTCTTGGTCATCCACCCAAGGTCGTAGATCGCGACTGCGATCAACGCCCAGGATGCGAGCAGGAGTGGGCGACGTGCGCTGCCCGTGATCATGCCCGCTCGTCAGCGCCCGAATGGAGGCGCCGATGGTGCAGGACCGGCAAACGCGCCATCAGGGTGTCACGGCCCGCAAAATCGAGGTCGGCCACGGCGACGCCAACGTCGTCGGTGACCTGTGCCAGGACCACCCCCCACGGATCGACAATCATGCTGTGCCCAAAGGATGCGGTTCCGGTGGCGTGCATGCCCACCTGGCCGGCGGCCAGCACGAACGCCTGGTTCTCGATGGCACGTGCCCGAACGAGAATCTCCCAGTGGGCCGCGCCGGTCGGTGCCGTGAACGCCGCAGGCAGGGTGAGGATGTCGGCCCCTCGGGCCGACAGTGCACGAAAGAGCTCCGGGAACCGCAGGTCGTAACAGATCGCAAGACCCAGGCGATGGTCCGCAACGTCGACTGTGACGACATCCTCACCGGGGAGCGTTCCCGCCGACTCGCGGTACTGGTGCTCGCCGACAGTCACGTCGAACAGATGAATCTTGCGGTAGGTCGCCACCTGCCGGCCGTCCGGGGCGATCACCACGCATGTGTTCGCGGCGCGAGAATCGCCGTCGATCCGTTCAGACACTGTCTCTTATACACATCTCCGAGCCCACGAGACTAAGGC
>CALMXK010000011.1 GCA_937871165.1 uncultured Actinomycetes bacterium | reverse complement strand
AGCAGAAGACGGCATACGAGATTCGCCTTAGTCTCGTGGGCTCGGAGATGTGTATAAGAGACAGCACGGGTCGTTCCCACATACGTCGTTGAGGTCAAGATCAGCGTCTGCCCCGAGCGTGCGTGGGCGACCGCGGTCTGACAGGCCTGCGTCAACGCCCGCAGGTCGGGCACTTGCCGATCGTCGATCGGCGTCGGGACACAGATGATCACACCGTCGGCCTCGGCCAGGGTTGTGACATCCGCGGACAAGGTCAACTGTTCGGAGTTGCGCAGCCCTTCGAGCTGCGCGCGTTCCAATGGAAGCAGGTCAACCTCGCAGTTGGCGATCTTCGCGAGGCGACTGGGATTGATATCGATACCGAGGACGGTATGGCCGGCGCGGACGAGGGCGAGCGCGGTTGGGAGACCGACGTAGCCCAATCCGAGGACGGCGATGGTGTGGGTCGCAATCTGCTCGTACGCCTCGGGGCGAGGGGTCGGGCGAGGCTCCAGGGTTGCCTGGGGCGGTGGGGTTGCGGACATGCGGATGACTCCGTTCTTCCGGGACAGGTATTCGTGAAATGACGTTTTCGCTTCAACCTGTGACTGTCACCCACACCACGACCGCGGTGGCCCCTCGAACACTTCGAGCGGACCGACCCTGTGTACATCCGATGGGAGCAAGTCGACGTTCGCCCTCTCCCAACGACGCCGCCGGAAGAGAACTCGACGCGAGTGTAGGTCCGGCGCCGCCCGGTCGAAAGGCAAAATTCTGCCCCGACACGAGGCTGTTGCCGCTCGCTCACAATTGAGCGCTCAACCCGGTGGCCCGGGGTGTGATGATGCGCCCGATGCGGTCTCGAAGCACCTACCTGGTCTCCAGTGGACTGGCGTTCGCCGTGATTGTCGGCGCGGTTGCGTCGCAGCGGCGAAACGGCGAGGCGGCGATGCTCGGGGAAAGCCTTCGAGGTCATGATCGCCTGGTGACCAACGAGTTTGCGACATACAACCCGACCGACCAACGCGCCGTGAGCTCACCGGTCTGGGTTGTCACCAGCGGCTCGCTCTTCGTCCGTGACGGCGTCGGCTACTCCGGCGCCGCGACACGCGGACGTGTCGATCCGGCCTCCTCCACCACAAACTCAGGGGTGTTTCGGGCTGTGGCACGTGAGGAGGCGCCGGCCGACCTGGCTGTCAACGTGCGCCTTCGCATCCGCTCGATGGTCCCGCCCGGGTCACGCGTCGCGACGGAATGGGACGGCGTTCACGTGTTCGTCCGGTATCGCTCCGATACCGAGCTGTATGTGGTGTCGGTCGCCCGACGCGACGGGCAAGTGGCCATCAAACGCAAACTGCCCGGGGGTGACATCAACGGCGGTCACTACGTGACGATCGCCAGCGGACCGCGTCCATGGACACTTGGACAGTGGTGGCAGGTTCAGGTACGCGCCCGCACAACCGCCGACGGGGTGCGTCTCGCCCTCCTCGTCGACGGCGAACAGATCCTGACCGGCCTGGACCGGGGCGACGCCGGTGGGACCATCAGTGGTGGCGGCCGCGTCGGCGTGCGAGGGGACAACACCGAGTTCGAGTTCTCCGACATCTCGGTCGCCGCGTGCACGACGGATCAGCTGACCGAGTGTGGTCCGTAGCGACCGTCGGGGTCATCTACTTGGTCACGACCACCACATCGGAGAACGTCGTGTTGCCCGCCGCATCGAGGACCGACACCTGCAGCACGTGGGTGCCAGGACTGACGGTCGACGTGTTCCAGTTCCACTTCATGGGCAGTTTCGTCCGCGATCCCACAAACACCCCGTCGATGAAGAAGCGCGTGCGGACGACGCCGACGTCATCGTTCGACACGGTTGTGATGGCGGTGATGCCGGTCACCGTGGCGCCCTGTGCCGGCGCGGTGATGGCGACGTTGAACGGGGCCTTCGTGTCGACCTGCAAGACCGCGGTCCTCGTCACCTCGGCGTTGCCGGCACCGTCCCATGAACGGAACTTCAGCGTCGTCCGATCGGTGATCGTCAACGGGCTGGAATAGATGGCCCCGTTGGTGGTGGTCGGCTCGGTCCCATCGGTCGTAAAGCGCGTGACGGTGACTCCGCTTCCCCCGGTGTCCGAAGTGGAGAGTGCAACCGTCTGGGCGACTTTGGACCAGGTCGCGGTTGGGCATGGGCCCGGCGTGCAGGTCATGGTCGTAGTGGGCGCCGTCGTGTCGGTCGCGCCCGCGTCATCGGTGAGGCTGAGGTCATCAACGGTCACCGTTCCGGTGGAGCGCACCGAGAGTCCGACGGACAGCGCGGTCGCGTCCGCCGGCAGCGTGCCGGTCGACAAGCTTGCCTGTGTCCATGCAGACGCGACGGGGAGTTGCGACCCGCCCTTCCAGTACACCCAGCCACCGAGCGAGGTGCGGTAGTAGATCACCACACGGGCATTGGCCGTCGCTTGGTACCACAGCCTGGCGGTGTAGCTGTGTGCGGCGGCAACTGTGGGAGCACACGTGCCGAGGTCCCACCTGGAGATGAACCGGGCATCGCCAGACGTGAACGAGGACACCGAAAGCCGCTGCGCCGTTGTATCGCCGTGACCCGTCGTGATCATTGACCATGCGGTGGCGTTCGTTCCGTACCCGCCGTGTTGCCAGCAGGTTGGGGTCGTGCCGTCGACGCCGATCGTGGTGAGTTGCGGGTTCAGCAGCATGTTTCCGGTCCGTGGTGGACCGGGTGCCGGGCCGGCGACGGGAGGCTTCACCGTGCCGCCGATCATCTCGTCGACCGTGACGACGGTGACGTCGTTGGTTGCTTGCGCTGCGAGCCATGCGGCGAGTTGGTCGAGAACTGTGGCCGAGACGGAGGTGGTGACACATCCTTCGCAAATGCGGTGGAACACGATCGGCACCCACCCGCCGCCGTTCGCCCGAGCCAGTTCAACCGAGTTTTGGAGTTGCTGCAGGGTCGTGTCGACCTTCACGGAGTCCGGCGTGCGAACGCTGAACAGATCCCGCGGCGGCAGCGACTCCGCGGTCGCGCACCCCGCGCAGCCGGTCGGAGAGACAATTCCACCGACGTCGCGCGCGCTGTTGTACCCGCAGTCGAACACGATTTGTTTCGTCAGCGCAGAGTCTGCACCGAACGGGTACGCGAAGCTGGTGACACGGAATCCCAGATTGGTCAGCGCGACTCGGTCGTTGCAGACCTGGCGACGCTGTTCGGCCTCGTCAATGGTCGGCAGGTTGGCGTGGCTGACGGTGTGCCCGGCGATCTCATGCCCCGCCGCCTGCATTTGCAGGGCTTGCGCGGTGGTGAGGTACCCGCTCATCCCCATCCGGCTCGAGTTGATGTAGAAGACCCCTGGCAGCCCATGAGACGAAAGGATCTGGGCAGCCTGCACATGGTCGGAGGTCCCGTCGTCAAACGTCAGCGACACCTTCACCGGTGCTGCGTGCGCAAGACCAGGGATCGCACACACCAAGGCCACTGCGAGCATCAGTCTGCGCGCCAACCGGCGGGCTCCACGGGTCATCGTCACTCCTCTGGAAGTCGTCAGTGCGACTTGTAGACGATGGGACCGCGTGATGGGAGCGTCGTCACCGGATCGACACCGGAGCTGTTCCAAGTCGTTGCGTGGAGCGGAGTTCGCCTGCTCTGCAGTTAACCGTTCTGGTGTCTGACACCAGAACGGTTAACTAGACCCCCTGCAAATCAAACGAATCTCACCGTTCGGTGATCCACTCCACCAGGTGCGCCATCGCGTGCCCCGACTGTGGATACTCGGCCGATCGCCGCCAGAAGCCGTGCGGCACCCCGTCGTAGACCAGCGTCTGTACCGCGACCCCGTCCACCTGCATCCGCTGCGCCAACAGGTGACCGGTCGGCGTCAGCACATCAAGCTCCGCGAGCTGGATCAGTGTCGGCGGCAACCCTGAATACCTGGCAGCCAGCAGCGGGTCGAAGTCCACGTCGTCATACGCCGACTCGTTCGGCGCATACAGGTCCCAAAAGAACTCGCAGTCGCTGATCGGCAGATCGGACTCAACCAACCCCCGGTCGTAGGTCGCGCAGCGGGCATCCACAAACGGATAGATCAGCGCCTGCCCCACGAACCAGTCGGGATGGCGCAGCACCAGGCCGAGCGCCAAGTTCGCGCCGGCCGAGTCGCCCACTGCCAGCAGACGGTCACCGGCCAAACCGTTGTCGGCTGCGTGCTCGCGCCACCAAGTGGTCGCCCGCTCCACGTCGTCCACGGCGGCGGGGAACCGATGCTCCGGCGAGCGGCGGTAGTCGATGAACAGGACCGCACACCCCGTGGCGTTCGCGATGGTGCGCACGGTCGGATCGTGGGTGCCGACCTCCCCGAACGCGAACCCCCCACCATGTGCGTACACCAACGTGAACGGCACATCACCCGACGGGACGAAGAGCCGACACGCAACCCCGTCCGCATCCAGGTCGACCACACGAGCGACCGGTTCCGCAGCGACAGCTGCGCTTTCGCGCAGCATCCTGGCACGGTTCTCGACGATCTCCGCCATGTGCGCAGGGTCGACATGTGGTTCGTCTCCGCCCGAAGTCACCGCACCCCTCCTTCGCTCATGGACCGGTCAAGAAGCGTACGCCTCGATCGGTGGGCAGGAGCAGATCAGGTTGCGGTCACCGTGCGCGTGATCGATGCGACCGACCGGCGGCCAGTACTTGGTCGCGGTGAGCGACGCCACCGGGTAGGCGGCCTGCTCCCGGCTGTATGAACGATCCCATGTATCCGACGCCAGATCCTGCGCAGCATGTGGCGAACGGCGAAGCGGGTTGTCCTCCACGGGCCACTCCCCAGCCTGCACCCGCGCGATCTCCGTACGGATCGCGATCATCGCGTCGCAGAACCGATCAAGCTCGCCCTTGGACTCCGACTCCGTCGGCTCCACCATCAATGTGCCGGGAACCGGGAATGACATCGTCGGCGCATGGAAGCCGAAGTCCATCAAGCGTTTGGCGACGTCATCCACCGTCACGCCGCTCTCCTTCGTGATCTCACGCAGATCGAGAATGCACTCGTGGGCGACGCGACCTCGCTCACCGGTGTAGAGCACCGGGTAGTGATCGTTCAGGCGGGCGGCGACGTAGTTGGCGTTGAGGATCGCGACCTCAGTGGCGCGTGTCAGCCCGTCGGCACCCATGAGCGCCAAGTACATCCACGGGATCGGGAGAATCCCGGCCGATCCCCACGGCGCCGCCGAGATGGGGCCGACACCGGTCACCGGACCGGCCGAGTCCTGCAGGGGGTGATTCGGAAGGAACGGCGCGAGATGGGCGCGCACGCCAACCGGCCCCACCCCGGGACCGCCGCCACCATGCGGAATGGTGAACGTCTTATGCAGATTCAGGTGCGACACGTCGGCGCCGAACGCGCCGGGCTTGGCGAGGCCAACCAGCGCGTTCAGGTTGGCACCGTCCACATAGACCTGCCCGCCACCGCCGTGCACGGCGTCGCAGATCTCACGGATGTGCTCCTCGAACACGCCGTGGGTGGACGGGTATGTGACCATGATCGCGGCCAGCCGCTCGCCGGTTGCGGCCACCTTGTCGCGCAGGTCGGTCAAGTCGACGTCGCCGCCTTCGTCACATGCGACCACGGTGACACTCATGCCCGCCATCACCGCCGACGCGGCGTTCGTCCCGTGCGCAGACGCCGGGATCAAGCAGACGGTTCGTTGGTCGTCGCCACGCGAGCGATGGTACGCGCGAATTGCGAGCAGGCCGGCGAGCTCACCCTGCGACCCGGCATTCGGCTGCAAGCTGACGGCGTCGTAGCCGGTCACCTCGCAGAGCTCACGCTCAAGATCGTCGATCATTCGCCGGTATCCGGATGCCTGATCCATCGGTGCGAAGGGGTGCATGCGGGCGAACTGCGGCCACGTGATCGGCAGCATTTCGGACGTGGCGTTGAGCTTCATGGTGCACGACCCCAACGGGATCATGGTGCGGTCAAGCGCCAGGTCACGATCGGCAAGACGGCGCAGGTAGCGCAGCATCTCGTGTTCGGTGTGGTACGAGCTGAACACGGGGTGTGTGAGCAGTTCGCCACCGCGTGACTGCTCCGCCGGGATTCCCGATCGCGCGCTGCCGTCCAACGTTGCGACGTCGGCACGAACGCCGAAGGCCTCCCACAGCGTCTCCACGTCGTCGCGCGTCGACAGCTCGTCGAAGCTCACGCCAACGGTGTCCCCATCGACGCGGCGCAGGTTGATGCCACGCTCGAGCGCGGCGCGAACGATGACTTCCGCCCGCCCAGGCAAGGTGACAGAGACGGTGTCGAACCACGTGGCGTTCTTCACCGTCAGTCCCGCGTCGAGCAACCCTGCGGCGAAGATGCTCGCCAAGCGGTGCACACGATTTGCGATGCGTCGAAGCCCGTCGGGACCGTGCCAGCAGGCGTACATCGCGGCCATCACAGCAAGAAGTACCTGCGCCGTGCATACGTTGCTCGTGGCCTTCTCACGGCGGATGTGCTGTTCACGTGTCTGGAGTGCCAGACGGAGCGCCGGGCGACCTTCCGCGTCGACAGACATGCCGACAAGGCGGCCCGGCATGGCGCGTGCGTACTCGTCGCGGGTGGCGAGGAAGCCGGCGTGCGGGCCGCCGAAGCCCATCGGCACGCCGAAGCGCTGCATGGAGCCGACCACGATGTCGGCGCCCTGATCGCCAGGCGCGGTGCTCACCACCATTGCGAGTGGATCGGCGACCATCACCACCAGTCCACCAGCAGCCTTGATGGCCGCGACGGCCGGCGCGTGGTCGGGAAGCTCACCGGTGGTGCCGGGGTATGCGAGCAACCCGCCGAAGCACGCGGTGGGGATGTCGGTGGCGGGGTCACCGATCACGATCTGGATGCCGACCGGCTCTGCGCGGGTCGCCACCACCGCAATGGTCTGCGGGTGGCAGGCCCGGTCGATGAAGAACACGGCCGGTGAGCCCTTGGCCACGCGCTGCGCCATCGTCATCGCCTCGGCGGCTGCCGTGCCCTCGTCGAGCAGCGACGCGTTGGCGAGCGGCAAGCCGGCCAGATCGGCGACGAGCGTTTGGAAGGTCAGCAGCGCCTCGAGGCGCCCCTGGCTGATCTCGGGCTGGTACGGCGTGTAGGCGGTGTACCACGCCGGGTTCTCAAGGATGTTGCGCTGGATGACCGGCGGCGTGATGGTGTCGTGGTAGCCGAGGCCGATCATCGACGTCAACACACGGTTCCCGGATGCGAGGGCGCGCAGCTCTGCGAGCGCTTGCGTCTCGGTGCGCGCGAGCGGCATCCGGAGTCCGCCCTGCAGACGGATGGCGGCGGGCACTGTCTCCTCCACCAATGCGGCGAGCGACGGTACCCCGATGGTTGCGCACATCACGTCCGCGTCGTCGGGTGTTGGCCCGATGTGGCGGTACAGGAACTCGTGGTGGTCCTCGAGCGCTGCGAGCGTTGGGCGACTTGTTGGCATCGGGTGCTCCCGGATGATGGCGTGGCGAGTTGTCGCCCCCGCTGTCCGTTTGCCTGAGAGATGCACCCTGTCGGGCTTTCCCCATCGGCGGGATGTCGCCATCCGCTCTCCAGCGTCACCGCGCCCCCACGGTCCGTTTGCCTGAGAGTTTCCGGGGCGGTTGCTCCTTCGGCGCCGGCTCGAAGCCGTCTCTCCCACGGGGGCGGTCGGTGGCGGCAGGTTAGCAGTGCCGTCGGTGAGCCCACCGAGACGCTGCGGTGACCGTCCGCAATTTCCGGGAAGTCAGCAGTCGGCAGACGGCCGCCCTCCGCATGGACGACCAGACCGACGTCGGATTGTTCTGCCGATGTGCGGATAGCCGCTGCGCACAACAGGCTCACCAACCGCGCGCACGTTGGACCACCACATGAATCCGCCGACATCCGGACGCACTTGAGCGTTCAACGCGAGGCATTCGTGATCGGAGCACCGCATGGCCGGCCCCGGCGAAGTCTTTCGGCGAACGTGGAGATGTCGGATCGCAAGCCGGCATGGGCGCCAGAGTGAGGCACTTCGGAGCCGATCGCGTCGAGAACCGTTTCAAGGGTCTCATCAATGAGCGCATCGGCATCCGGAATCCCCCACGAACCGATCTCGTCCTCCAGCATTCCCGACGTGATCTGATCGTGCCGATAGACGCCTGCAACTGACATGGCCAGCTTTTGATCGGATGGCAAGTGCGCCATCGGCACCATGTCGTAGGCCGGAGCGAGGGCCACACTTCCGTCTGCGAGATGAAGCAACGAGACGTTCTTGGCATGCATGTCAAGGTTGCCCATCGCGACCGTGGCAATCAGTTGTCGAGCGAACGTGCGGACGTCGGAAGGTGTCGTATGTGTACGCAGGATCGCCGCAATGCGTGCGTGAGTGACGATGCCACCGTGCTCTTGATACTTGGCACGACCGACCGCGCCCAGGGCAGCCGCGAGATCTTCAACGTGCACGCGCCCACCAACGATCGCGGAATCCCGATCAAAACGCTCGACGACAAGCGTCGGGGTTCCGCCAAAGTCCAGCAGTTGCACCTCATGCCGAGCGAGTCCCAGTCGGCGCGAAATGCGGTGGCCGTACTCCTCGTCGAAGATCATGGTTGGCCACTGCGAACTCGCGGGCTTCAAAATGTGCGTCGACGGTGCTCCACGAAGTGCCTGATGCCACAATCCGTCCTGGTGGACGAGCACGAGTTTTTCCTGGACTCCCGCCAGCGATGTCTTGCCGGACACGACGTCATTGCCAAGTGGCCGACGGTCTCCGTCGCTCAACAATGCGGCGATCGTGCCCTCATCGAGGGGCGCCGACAGTGCAGGTTCGCCGGAATCCATCTCACGAGGATCGAAGATCTGAAGCGCGCCGGAAACATCGCGGCCATATCGAGCCAGGATCTGCAGAAAGTCGGACTCGTTCGAACGGACCCGTTCGGCGAGCCTGGTCAAATGTCGGCCTTCCGGAAGCAGCGACGAGAAGTACGCTCGCCGCCTGGCAGCGTGCGACCGACGCAGTCGAACGGCGACCGGCGCGGCAACCGACAGGATCGGTGAACCGATCCCCCATCGTTCGAGCGCCTCTGCGGCGAACACCACGTCCGCGGTGAGGTACGTGTCGCCGGCAAGGTCGCAGACGTGCGTGCCGTACAACTCGCAGCGAAGTTCAGTCATGCCGCTCTGTTTTGGTGTCGTCGATCTCAACGAGGACACGGACGCCGAGCTCATCCAGGATCCTGAACAGGCGTGTCGTGAAGATGCCCGGTTTGCCTTGCTCCAGGTCCCATATCCAGCGCTGCCCGATCCCCAGCCGCGCGCCGAGTTGTCGTTGGCTCAGCCCCTGTATCTCCCGTGCCTGGCGAACGATGTCGCCGAGCATCTCCGGGGAACGGACGCGTCCCCAGTAGGAACTGCCTCGAGCGTCGGCACCGGAATGTCCGTCGTGATTCATGATGTCGATATTGACATCAACTCATCGCGAAGTCAAAATCGACGTCATGTGCGTGCGATGTCAAAAACGACGTCAACATACCGATGACTCAGCAGATCGAGGTTTGCGACCTGGATCGGGATTCAGGTGAAAGCGATCGAGGGCACGTGCATCGTCGGGTGCCGAATGACCTGCTACTTGTCAAAGACCGAGCTCGGATAGGTGGACGGCACCGCCTGCGCATAGGCCAGGCTGAAGTCGAAGCTGTCGCGGAACGCCGACTGCGGGAGGATGTTGAGCGACTCGACCAGAGTCACCACGACATCGCCCTTCGCCGATTCATCTTCCATCCGCAGGAGGCGACCGCTGTCCGTGTCGAGCACAATCGTGGACCGCGCGCCCCCGAACGGATCGGAGGCATCACCACCTCTGACGAGCACCGTCTCGCCCGGAGTCGACGACATGCCGATTTCGTAGAAGTCCGCCGCCAGCATCTGCCGCAGCCAATGAATGGCGCCCCCTGTGACTGGAGTTCCTCCCGGTCGACCGCTCCATCGCACCCGTGCAGGACGCCCCGATACGCGCACCGTCGCCTTCCAGCTCCTGCCGTATGACACGGTGACGTGCTCGGCGTCGGAGATCACTCCCGCCGTCGTTACCTGACGACTCCTCCACGCTCCACCCAGATCATCTGCGTCAGGCTCGCGGTACCACTCGTCGACCTGGGTGCCCGTCGTGGTGTCCCGCAGCTGGAGATGCACGATGCCGTGCTGCCCGGCACCGAGCGCGGTCAACAGCCGACGCACCGGGTTGGTGTCGACAGCCCGCGGGGAGGTGTCGCCGCATCCAACCAACCCGTAGCCGGCGACGGCCAGACACACGACGGTCGAACAGACCACTCGATAGGGCCTTGATCGTCGCACGCGGTTCACGACTCCAACAATGCCTGAACGCCGCGCAGGGCCAAGGTATGAATTGTGTATGAGGTGCCCGGCACCAGAGGGACAAATTCGGCTCTCACTCGAGTCCATGGACCGCAACGGTGGCACCGGTCCTGGGTGGACCGCACGGCAGACCGGAACCACGCGAACCAGAGCCAGACTTGAGGTTGCAACAGTTTCTGCCGATACATCCTGAACTGCATACGACCAAATCGGAGGCTCACCACGTGATTACCCGTTCCCAGCGACGCAACCAGGATGGCTTTACGCTCATTGAGCTCCTGGTGGTCGTCCTCATCATCGGCATCCTTGCCGCCATCGCCATCCCGGCGTTCCTCGGCCAGAAGAAGGGTGCACAGGACGCAAATGCCAAGTCGCTCGTGCGGAACGCGGCCATCGCGATGGAGTCGTACTACTCCGAGCACCAGTCTTTCGACGGCACAACGGTCGGCACGGCCATGACGGCTGCGGACTTCGCACTCGTCGAGCCGAACATCACACTGGTCACCGGCGCTCAGCCGACCTTTGCGACCGCCACCTCGCCGTTTGCAAAGAACGACCAGGTCGGCGCGGTGTTCGCACGCGAGAACAGCTCGGCGTCGAACAACGCCTACTTCCTCTATACCAAGAGCGCATCCGGCACGGCCTATGGGTACTACCGCAACTACGATGCGGTCGTCGGCAAGTGTCGCAGCAGCACCTCGTGGCCAGCACTCACCTGCACCAGCGGCAACTGGTAGAGCGCTCCCCCAAGCATTTCCTCCTCGGCCGTCGGGCTGTCTCTTATACACATCTCCGAGCCCACGAGACTAAGGCGAATCTCG
>CALMXK010000010.1 GCA_937871165.1 uncultured Actinomycetes bacterium | reverse complement strand
AGATCGCTCGTCGGCAGCGTCAGATGTGTATAAGAGACAGCCGCAAGGTAGGCGTCCGTGTTCGTCTCGACGGTGTAGCGGTCGAGCACCCGCCTGCGACCGGCCTCGGCGAGCGTGCGACGCATCGCCGAATCGCCGATCAGCCAACCGAGTGCGGACACCCATGCCTCGTGCGTGGGCGGATCGACCAAGATGCCGGCGCCGTCTTCCACGACATCTGCAAGCGATCCCGCCGGTGCACAGATCACCGGCACCCCACCTGCCATGGCCTCGAGCACCGCCATCGGATGGGCTTCGGACCTGCTTGCCATGGCGAAGATGTCGGCCGACCCCAGTGCATGGTTGACGTCATGGCACCATCCGCGAAGCACCACGCGATCTGCGAGCGCAGCCGGAATCAGGGCCGCAAGCCGGTCCCGGTCCGGACCGTCCCCCCAGATATCGAGTACCCATCGAGGATCGTCGGCCATCGCCGCAACGGCGTTGATCAGCACGTCGTTCTGTTTCCATTCGACCAGGCGCCCGATCGAGACGACTCGCACGCGTCCGTCGTCTGCGCGCAGTTCCCGCTGCGGTGAAATCGTCGCCAGGTCGATGCCGTTTGGAATGACCCAGTAGCGACCGCGGTCGATGTGCTGGTGGCGGATGTGATCGGCGCGATGGGACTGCGACAGGTAGATCATCCCGTCGGCGAACCGCATCACCGACGCGGGTCGCGCCGGGAATGCGCCACGGTCGGGTTCCGCCGGCTTGTGATTGGCGACAACCCACCTGCCTCGACCAGCGTTCCTGCGCCGCCAGGCAAGGCCGTATGCGACTTCGATCAGCGTTGTGCCGGTGACGAGCAGTGTCCGCCCCGGTGGCGCGGCGCGGACGACGCGGTACGGCGCGATCGTGATGCGCACCCGCGGGTCGACCTGCTGGCCGAGCGGTCCAGTGCGCTGCAGGATGCGCAACTCCACGTCGCATCCACACGCCACGAGGGCGTTCGCGAGGGTCACCCGCTGGCGCTCGGCGCCGCCGAACTCCAGAGTCGGCGTGGTGATGATGAACCGTGGCGTCGCATTGGGATCCGGTGTTCGCAGCCCACGCTTGGACCGCTGCACGCGATCGAGTACACGCGTGGCCGCGTCGAACGCGACCGCTGCTGCACGGCCATGGTGGTCGTCCAGGTAGCGGCGGCGAGCCGCGTTCAGACGATCAAGGCTGGCTCTGGCTGCTGCGGAGTCGTCGCTCACTGTGCCGCCGGCGCTGTGAACCACGCCCGGCTCGTCGACGAGTTCGATTCGGTATCCGCGGTCGCGCGCCCGCCGCTGCCAGTCGGCCTCTTCCCCGTACAAGAAGTACCGCTCGTCGAACGGGCCGACCCGCCCCCACGCTGCACGCGAGATCAGCAGACAGGCACCGGTCAGGTAGCCGTCGACACTGGTCGGCCGCTCGCCGTAGGTGAGCGACAACCGGGGGTGGTGCCCCACGCGCGCGTCCGCTCCCGCATAGCTGGTGATCTGGCGAAGCAGCGACGGCTCACGATGTGCGTTGCTCCATCCCTGGTCGTCGCCCGCCTCGGCGATCAGCGGCGCCGCCGCCGCGACAGTGGAATCCGACGCGAGAAGCCCGCGGCATCCGGCCAGGTCCCCAACCAGTTGCGCGTCCGGGTTCAAGAGCAGGAACGTGGTTCCTTCCGAGCGCTCCACCAGCTGGTTGACGGCCGCGGCAAAACCGAGGTTCTCCTCACAAAAGTGCCAGTCCACCTGGGCAAACTGTTCGGCGAGTTCACGGATCGCATCAGTGCCATCGGAGCGGTTGTCCCACACGTGGACACGACTCGCGGGAAGTGCGCGGGCGGCCGACTCCAGACACTGCCGCAGCAAGTCCGCTCTGCGATAGCTCACGATCAAGACGGCCGGGGAGGGCGGGAGAGAATCAGGCATTGGCGTTCTGATCGGCACGGACGCGACGTTTCGTAAGTTCTCGAAGCTCATCGATCGTAGTGATTCGCAGTGTCAGCACCACCGCGCCGTACACGACGCACATGGCGGCAAGGCGGATGACCCACTGCGTGTCGACAAGGATCTCTCCGATTCCAAGGCAGACCAGGATGGGGACGACAAGGAGTGCGAATGCGCGAAGCGGGAATGAGCCCTCGGTCCGCTTTGCGAGCACAAAGAGCACCACGGCAAATCCCAGCGCCTCGGTGATCACGAGCGCGATTGCCGAACCGGTTGCCTGGTAGCGGGGGATCAAGATGACGTTGAGAAGAATGTTGATACCCAAGGTCACCGTGTTGAGCCGCACAAGCACACCCTGGCGGTAACACGCGATGACGGCGGTGGACAGCACTCCCGACAGCATGCCGATCGCAATCGCGACCGCAAGCAGGCTCATCGGAGTCCGCGCGAGCGGGACCATCGCATCCGTGCCGAGGAACCGGATGATGTCGGGTGCGATCGGGGTTACGAACGCTGCAAACGGCGCAGCCACAAGTCCGGTGAATCGCAATGCTCGCGAAACGGCGCGTGCGAATCGCTCCGGCGATTCGGCGGCCACCGCCGACAGGCGTGCCGCCAGCACGTTGGAGATACTGGTCGCGACGATGGTCGCCGCGCCCACGGTCCGATACGAAAAGTTGTACGCACCGACCTGTTCGAAGGTGGCCAGCTTGCTGAGCAGGATCCCGTCGATGGTGAAGTACGTGACGCCGATCGCAAGCAGGTACGTGATCGGCAACGCCTCGCGCAGCAGCGACACCATGCGGGCGCGGTCCCAGATCGGGCGAAACGGCCCGGCGCTTCGCCCGAGAAGCGACATGGCGACGAACTGTCCGAGGGGCACCATGAGCTGTGCAAGAAAGAACCAGCGCAGCCGGCCGTCCCAGTGGATGATCATGACGATGACGCCCAGACTGACGATCCGACCCACGAGATCCGCCGCGGCGTAGTACCCGAAACGATGGGTCACCTGGGCAACGGGGTTGAAACAGGTGGCCCACATCGTCGCGACCATGCCGATCGCAAGCACGCCCATGCCGAAAATGATCACGGGTGTTGCCTGATACAACAGAACCGTCACGCCCATCAACATCGCGACTGCCGGCCCCATGAGCATCAAGGTGAGCGCAAGGCTCACGCCGACCTCGGACGTGAGGTCTCGTCCTTCTGCGGCGACCCGTCGAACGATGACCGTTCCGATGCCGAGCTCCGACAAGCCGGCAAACAGCGAGATCATCAGTGTCACCGTGGACAGACGGCCGTAGTCGTCCTCACCCAGGTAGGTGAGGGTCAGCTTCACCTGCAGCATGGTGAAGATGAGGCCGAGGAAGCGGGCGCTCGTGACGGTCGCCACGCCCCGCGTCAGCGTACGAAGATCTGCCACGGTGCTCCTACGCTGGGTTCAGCGGCAGGGACACGCCGTCAACCGAGACGGCTGATACGCATCGCGACGAATTGTCGGTACGGGGGCGGGGTTCCATTCTGGGTCCCACGGTACAGGCCTGACCGGCTTTCCAACCAGGGCTGGTCCGAGTAGATCGTGCCGGCCCGGTATCCCTCTCGTGAGCGGGGACTCCAGTGGTCCACTTTCAGCACGCCGTTCACATAGACCGTGACCTTGGAGACGGCTGGATTCGGCGACAGTCGAACAAGGACGCGCACCCGATAGCGCTGGCCATCACGATAGGCGCCAAGTGATCTGTTCCACCAGTAGCTGCGCGACCCCCATCGGTGCCGAGGGTGTCCATGCCCTCCTTCGAGGCGCAGCTGCCCGTTGCGGACGGCCAGGCTCATCGACGGGGGCACCCATCCACGCTGCCGAGTCTGTCCTTGCAGCTGCCAGACCACGTGCCAGTCACCGTCGCGCTGTCCCGCGACGCCCAGTCCGCCGACAAATGCGACGTTGTAGTCCACCACGCCGCCGGCGGCGAACCGCGTGTACGACCTGCCCGATCGCGTCCACACCGCTTCGGTCCGACGCACGAGGACCGGCGTCGAGTCGGCAGGAATGTTGAACACCCATGAACCGGAGTTGCAGCTCACCGGCGAGGACCCGCCTTGCCGGACGAGCCACGCCACCCGCGTGTCACCGGTGCACCCCGACGACGTGGCGCCCAGCTGGGAGACCGCGGCCTGAACGGCGTCGGTCGAGTCTGTTGCAGACGCACTCGTGCCACCACATGCACTCGCAACAATTGCGGCGCAAACGCCCAGGAGCATCGCACCCGTCGGGCGACGGATCTGCGGGGAAGAGTGTTGTAATGTGACCTTGTGCATGGCGGACACGCCTCAGTGCGGCTTCTTGCCTCTGTTGCGGTTGCTGTTGAGGAATGTAGTTGATGATTGGATCACGACGATCCGATCCGGGTCTCCCGTGCCCACAGCCTGTTTCCCGCAGAGGTAGTGGATGGACCTACGAGCACGGTTGAACCTTCCGAATATCGGCGTGGTTCGCCGATATCTGAAGATCGCGACCCTTCTGATCGCCACGATCGGGGGACTGTCCGCGTACGCGTCCACCAAGGACACGCACCGGGCCTCGTCCGTGCTTGCCGTGGTGCCCCCATCGGAGACGATCAAAGGCGCTCCGGTCAACCCGATCAAGGCGATCGACCAAAGCACCGCACAGCTGGCGGTCTTGGCGTCGAACCTGGCCGACGACCCGGCCGTGCAACGTGCCGTCGCCGACGTTGGCGGACGCCTCGAGAGTGCGAGCACGGTGGATGCAAGCGACGGGGGTTCGACCCCTGGCGCGCAGGTGCACGTCGTGGTGACGGCATCTACGAAAGCGAAGGCGCTTGACGGGTTGAGCGTCGCCGAGACACGCATGGAGCAAGCGTTCGGCGACTTCCAGACACAGGCCGGTGTCAGCGCCCTTGCCAAACAGGCGCACCTGGTCCCGATCGTCCAAGAGACGCCCACCGTCACGAATCCCGGCCGCATCCGCAACGCCCTCACCACGTTCGTGACCATCCTGGTCGGCGGCCTCATCATCCTGCTGCTCATCGGGCCGCCACACCCCGCTTCAAGCGCAAGCGGGTCGAGCGATCACTTCGGCCCGGTCGGCCCGCCGCACACACCGCCCATTCCGGGCGGGGGGCACGAAGCGCACTCGCTGTACATCTCACGCACCCGGCCATCGCGCGGCCGGTCGGGAATCACCACGGCCCGCGGTCCGGTGAGTGACTTCCCCATCATCGTTCCGACCGCGGACTCGACCGGCGCCGATCACCAGTCGCCCCCGGACGTCGCAACGACCGGCGGGTCGACCCAGCTCGAAGCCGCATTTGACCAGGCCGCGGCAGCCGAGCAAGGGGCCAACAACCAGACCGCGGCCTTCGACGCCGCCGCCGGTGCGCCGGTCCCGGGCGACGATGCGGAGTGGCTCCTGTCTGACGCCCCCGTCCCGCAGACCGACGACGACCTCGACGACGGCGACGAGGAGACCGCGCCACCTGCCGAGGACGCGTCCACCGAATGACGCACCCCGCCCCATCCGGCGCTGAGGCGGGCCGCATCGCGACATGCAGGATCTGCCACGGCGAGCGACTGACGCCGGTGCTGGATCTTGGCGAACAGGCGTCGGCCGACAACTTCCCGCCGGCCGACGATCCCGGGCCTGATGCGCGGTGGCCGCTGGCGCTCGTGATTTGCGACGACTGCTCCCTGGTGCAGCTCGCCAATCGTTCCCCCGATGAAGAGGAGCCACGCGCCGTCGAGAGCGCGACGAGCCGCACGCATGCGAGCGCAGTGGCATCCCGGGTCGCGACCGCCGCCGCCCTGAGCGACGCGGCGGACATCCTTGAGTGCTCAAGCGCACATGGCGGCTCATGGGCCGAGGCGCTGCGTGCCTTGGGGCACCAGGTCACCACCGACGCGTTGGATGGTGTGCAGACCTACGACCTGGTGATCGACAACCACTCGATGATCCATGACGAGGACACCGACGGCGCCTTTGCCACCCGCGCAGCCCACGTCGCCGCCGACGGCACCTTCGCCATCGAGTTTCACCACGCACTGCCGTTCCTCACCCGCACGCAGTTCGACACGATCCGCCATGGCCACCCGGTCTACCTGTCGCTTCACGCATGGAGTGCGCTCTGCGCTCGCCACGGGTTCGTGGTGGTCGACGCTTGGTCAGAAGACGTCTACGGCGGATGCCTGGTCGTCCTGGCGCGCCGGGTCGGAACCCCGACGGCGCGTGTCGGCGAGATCCTCGCCGCCGAACGGGAGGCGGGTCTCACCAGTGCCGCCGGGTTTGCGGACTTCGCGGGCCGGGCGACGATGATCGGCGATGCGCTTCGCACCTATTTGCAGGGGGCCGCAGCGCGGGGTGAGCGGGTCGCCGCCTACGGCGCAGGTTCCAAGGCCGCGCTCCTTCTCGGCGCAAGCGGGATCGATGCGGACTTGTTGCCGGTCACCGCCGACCTGGCGCCGGCAAAGCACGGTCGCAGGATTCCCGGCACGCAGATCGCGATCCTCTCCCCGGACGCGCTCGTGGCACGGCGCCCACAGCAGGTGGTCATCCTTCTGTGGGATCTTGCCGATGAAGTCGTCACGCAGCTGCGCGACGCAGGGCTCACCGAGACGCGTTTTGTCGTCCCGGCGCCGCAGCTTCGCGTCATCTGACGCACCGGACCTCACACCATGATCACTGCACCCATGCCGACACGGGCGACGCATGCCCGCACCTCAGTGCTGACGCACATCCCACGTGTACGGGATGGACGGGTCGAACGGGTCGAGCCGGGTGGTGCGACCGGCCGCGTGAGTATGGGTTGCGCAGTTGGCGACCAACGCCGATGGCGCGGACATACCTTTCATGCCATTCCACAGTCCCGGGGGGATTACGATCAGGGAATGGGCATCCGTACCGGCGAACACCTCGACGAGCGACCCGCGTGTGGGCGAATCGTCGCGATCGTCGAAGATCACAAACTTGACGCGTCCGTTGACGCAAGCGTAATTGAGCGTCATGTCCAGATGTTGATGCCATCCCTTCACCACTCCGTCATAGATGGTGGTGAAGTAGATCTCGCCGAACCCGCGAAAGTGCGGGTCGTCGGCGCGCAACATGTGCAGAATCGTTCCACGCTCATCGGGAATGCGACGAAGTGGGACGATCCGAAGGTCATGGATCATCTCGCCACGAAGAACATATGTGCCATCCGGCGCGCTCATTCTCACCTGCATGTCGTCACTGACAGAACGCCATCCACCGTACCAGCACGTTCAAACGAAGGCCATTGATGTCAACCACCCCAACCTGCCGGTTTTGCGCCACCCCACTCGTCGACACGTTCGTCGACTTGGGCATGTCTCCACCGTGTGAGGACTTCCTGCCGCAAGAGCGGTTGAACGGTCCCGAGGTGTTCTACCCGCTGCATGTGCGCACGTGCGCAGCATGCAAGCTCGTGCAGCTTGAGGAGTACGTGGCGCCGGAGGACATCTTCACCGAGTACGCCTACTTCTCGTCGTTCTCCGACAGCTGGGTGGAACATGCGCGCCGCTACACCCACCAGATGATCGACACGCTGGGCCTGGGTTCGGACAGCATGGTGGTGGAGCTCGCAAGCAATGACGGCTACCTGCTGAAGCACTTCGTGGAGGCCGGCGTGCCGGTGCTCGGCATCGAGCCCGCCCAGAACGTGGCGGAGGCCGCTCGTGCGGTGGGCGTGCCCACCCGCGCCGAGTTTTTCGGACGTGAGCTCGCCACGACGCTTCGCGCCGAAGGCGTGCACCCCAACCTGATCGCCGCCAACAACGTGCTGGCGCAGGTGCCCGATCTGAACGACTTCGTCGGCGGCATCGCCATCCTGCTCGGCGATCGCGGACGGGTCACCATCGAGTTCCCGCACTTGTGGAACCTGATCGAACAGTCGCAGTTCGACACGATCTACCACGAGCACTTCTCGTACTTCTCGTTCGTCACGACGTGGCGCATCCTCGAAGCGCACGGGCTGACGGTGGTGGACGTGGAGGAGCTCCCCACCCACGGCGGGTCGCTTCGCGTGCACGCCGAGCCGGCCGCGTCCGCTGCAGCGCCGTCAGGTCGCGCCGTCGAGCTGCGCGAGCGCGAGGTGAACGCCGGGTACGACACCATGGCCCCCTACCTCGGATTCGCGCCGCAGGTTGAGAACGTCAAGCGCCGCCTGGTTGAACACCTGATCGCGGCCAAGGACGCCGGCAAGCATGTGGTGGGCTACGGTGCGCCCGGCAAGGGCAACACCCTGCTCAACTACTGCGGAATCCGCACGGATCTGCTGGAGTACACGGTGGATCGCAACCCCTATAAGCACGGGCGCTTCCTGCCGGGTACGCACATCCCGGTGTACGCGCCCGAGCGGATCGCCGAGACGAAGCCCGATGAGATCCTCATCCTGCCGTGGAACCTGGAGCACGAGATCGTGAGCCAGCTCGCATACGCACGTGAGTGGGGCGCAAAGTTCATCATCCCAATCCCCACAGTGAAGGTGATCTGACGTGAAGGTCGTGCTCTTTTGCGGAGGCCTCGGACTGCGCATGCAAGATGGCAAGGGACGCATTCCGAAACCGATGGTGAAGCTCGGGCAGCGCCCACTGGTGTGGCACGTGATGAAGTACTACGCCCACTACGGCCACACCGATTTCATCCTGTGCCTGGGCTACGGCGCGGAGTCCATCAAGGACTACTTCTTGGACTACAACGAGCTGCTGTCCAACGACTTCAAGCTGTCGGGAAGTGACGGGCAGATCACGTTGATGAGTCACGACCTGAAGTCGTGGAACATCACGTTCGTGCACACCGGCATGAAGTCCGTGGTCGGTCAGCGCCTCAAGATGGTGGAGTCGCATATCGGAGACGACGAGCACTTCTTGGCCAACTACTCCGACGGCCTCACCAACGCGCCGCTCGATCAGATGGTCGACGCCCACTTGGCCAACGGCAAGATCGCCAGCCTGCTGTGTGTGCGTCCCACCTACTCGTTCCACACGTTGGAGGTCGACGACGCCAACCTCGTCCAACGCGTGCAGCGGGCCGAGGACGGCGATCTGTGGATGAACGGCGGGTTCTTCGTCTTCCGTCGTGAGATCTTCGACTACATCGGGCCGGGGCAAGATCTCGTCAACGAGCCCTTCGCGCAATTGATCGAGAAGAACGAGTTGACGGCGTGGCGTCATGACGGTTTCTACTACCCGGTCGACACGCTGAAGGACCGCCAGATCTTGGAGGACCTGCTCGAGGCCGGCAACGCCCCGTGGAGTGTCTGGGACGCCACCCAGTCGGCGTGACTTGATGCACAGCCTCCCACTTTCTATCGACACGCTGCTCGTCATCGGCGCCCACTCGGACGATGGCGAGATCGGCTGCGGCGGCACGGTCTTGCAGCTGATCGCCGCCAACCCGGACATCGACGTCACCTGGGTGGTCGTGACCGGCACCACCACCCGACAGACCGAGGCGCGCGAAAGCGCCGGCGCATTCCTTGCCGGCGCCAAGTCGCAAAGGGTGATCTGCGGCACCTTGCGGGACGGGTTCCTGCCGTATCTCGGCGCCGCGCCGAAGGAGTTCTTCGAGTCGGTCGCCGCCGACTGCAACCCGGATCTGATCCTGACCCACAGCCGCGACGACCTGCATCAGGACCACCGCATCTGCGCCGAGCTGACGCGCAACACGTGGCGCAGCCACTTCATCCTGGAGTACGAGATCCCGAAGTGGGACGGCGACCTCGGCCGCCCGAACACTTACGTGCCGATCGACCAGAAGACGGCCGACCGCAAGGTGTCGCATCTGATGGACCACTTCGCGTCGCAGCGCTCCAAGACGTGGTTCACGGAGGACACATTCCGGGGTCTGATGCGCATCCGTGGCATCGAGTGCGCGAGCCCGAGCGGCCTGGCGGAAGCGTACTTCGCACCGAAGGTGTCGCTGACTCCCACGCGATAGCTGAGCGGTTGGGAAAGGTTCGAGGCGATCACGTTGTCGCTCGTAGTTAACCGTTCTGGTGTCTGACACCAGAACGGTTAACTACCTGACGCGCAACGACCGACCGCAAGGCGGCGCATCTGATGAACCACTGCGCGTCGCGCACTCCAAGACGTGGTTCACCAAGGACACGCTCCGTGGCCTGATGCGCGTACGTTGTATCGAGTGCGCCACCCCGAGCGGCGGGCTGAAGCCTTCCACGCTCCGAAGGCGTCGCTGCCCTCCACCACCAGATCCACCTCATGGTCGCCGTTTGTCGTCCTGAGATGACCGATCCGAGCTTCAGCGGCCTGAGCGCAGACACGAACGGTCAACGTGACAAGCGACTCGAACAGCGGCCCGATCATGGCCGCGCCCGCCGGGGTGAGGAGTGTGCGTTCGGTCAGGTTCAGGAGCCGGGCCGCGAGCGCCGGGTCGGCCAGATGATGCTTCGGCGCCTGTTGGAGGCGCGCCAAAGGACGCCGACTCATGCTCCAACCAGCAACTGGATCAAGCAGCCAAAGTTGCGTCTCGCCATGGTCCCACGCTCCCATTGGCATGGCTTCTACGCTACCTCCAGCATTCGATCTACACGACCTTTAGCCGATGCACGTCCCAAAGCCGTCTGGGTTGCCTTGTCTGCCGCAGAGACTGCTCGCGACAGACATCTGCCGCTCACCCCTGCGCAGATCGGGGCGATGAGAGGGGGTACGTTCACCGTTTAAGGGGGTATAAATGGCGGTCTCTACCCCCTTATGGCTGACCCAGCCTTGCTCAGGCGAAGACGGAGGCGGTGATACGCGGATCGGAAACGGATTCAACGGACACCGCAGCCGCACCCGTCACGTCGACGCAACCTGGCGACGTGCATGGGGCCGCCTGTCGGTTCTCCTGCTCTCCGCGTCTCAGACCGGCGCGGCGGTGCCTTTGCTGTCTGCGCCGTTCGTCACGGGAGACTGAGGCGGGACGGGAGTCAGCAGTCCAAGGAGTTCGGCTCGCACCGATTCCCAGCGAGCGCGCGTCAGCCCCCACAGTTCGAAGTCCGACCGAACTGCCCCCACCATGCGCCACTGCGGGATGACTGCCTCACGTGTGAAGCCGGTGGCCTCCATCAACCGAGCGGCTGGGACGTTGCCGGCCGGGACCGGCGCATCGATGCGGTTGATGCCGCCCGCCCGAAAACACTCCTCGTAGTGGCGAATCAGCAGCCGATGAAAGTCGGCGCGCTGGTCGTGAAGCGGCCGGATCCAGACACCGAGTTCGAACGCGTCTCCGTCCGGCTCCATGTTCCAATGAAAGACCTCACCGATGACATCGTCATTGCGATCGACGATCACTCGGACATACCCGTGGCCGGTTCGTTCCTTGCGACGCCAGACGAAGAGGTGTTGGAAGAACGACGGCCCGTCGTTGAATCGTTCCCAGTCCTGGACGCCCCACCAGGTGGCCATCCGCACGCCATTCGCGAGCCGCGCCCCGCGCCACGATTCCAAATCCGTTCCCTTGAGTGCACGTACCCGCAAGGATCCGTGCCCGACGTCGGCGACAGCGCACGGTGCCGAGGCGACGACCCGGCGAACGGCCTTCCGCGCGAGGCGGACAAATGCGTGGACCTGAGCAATCGTCGGTTCTGCACGCATGAGTGGTTCCTTCCACGTCTCGGCCGAGTTCCCACGATCAATTGATCGATCGGGGGACGGACGTTACCTGGCAAAACTTCCAACGAAGAGTAAAGAAACGCAACAGTCCGTAAATAAAGATGGTGTCCGGCCGCCGACATCCTATCTCCGCGCAGTCAGTCCAGTTCGAGCGAGAGCCGCAGCGCGCTGTCCAGCGCCACGAGCACACCCGGATCAAGCGTGCCGCGCCGACCCGAGCGCGCCGCCTTCGGGATCGTGAAGACGCTGCTGCAATTGGCCACGCATGCACGCTGGAGCGCCTGCTCCAGGCCAAGCGGAACCTCAGTGCCGAGCCCACGAAGGGTCCCCGCCTGGCGCCTTGAACAGATCGATGACGGCCTTTGGCGCGCACTCGCGCTGTCGGCGCGACGCAGCGAGGGCGGGCCGTTACTGAGGCGCGATCACCGGGTCGTCGCC
>CALMXK010000009.1 GCA_937871165.1 uncultured Actinomycetes bacterium | reverse complement strand
ATGATACGGCGACCACCGAGATCTACACTAGATCGCTCGTCGGCAGCGTCAGATGTGTATAAGAGACAGCTCCTCGGTGGCCCGGCCATCACGTGGCAGGTCATGGCGCAGAAAAAGACCGCGACACCGGTGCCCGTGACGGCGGCCGTGACCCAGTCCATCGACGGGAGCGGTGTCACCGACTTCGTCTGCAGCACCGGCAGTTCGAACGTGCTCGCGATGCCCACCGGTTCGGGCAACTGGCCGTTCAAGGGCAGCGGCAGCAACTACACCAAGCTCTATCTGCGCATCGTCAACCCGTCGGGCGGCGCCTATGAGCTTGCGTATGACTCCGCGTCACTCTCACCGACCCTGGACATCCCCACACCATGACGACATCCGCCACATCGAACGCAGCGCGCCGCGAGGCGCAGGCGGGACTGACGCTCGTCGAGCTGATGGTGACCACGCTGTTGCTCGGCATCATCGGGACGATCGTGATCTCCACATTTCTCACCGGGTCGCGCACCCTGGGCCGCGTGGACGACGACGTTCAAGGTCAGGGCGATCAACGGGTCGTGAGCGAGTGGATCCTGCGCGATTTGCGTGAAGCGCGCGGCGTGGAACCGCCCTCTGCGGCGGATCTCTCCGCCGACCCGAACGTGGCGAAGCGCAAGCTGAGCATCTGGATCGACTACAACGCCAACTACAAGCGCGAGACGGGCGAGGTCGTGACATGGCTCCTCAGCACGACCACCTCGGCCGACGGCCACTACAACGTGATGCGAACGGTCAACGACGGCACGTCGCAGGTGGTTGCACGCGCGCTTGTCAGCGGTATCGCCTTCGCATACAAGAACGACAAGAACCCCAGTCTGACCGGGACCGCCGTCTCGACCGCATCGGTCGTTGTCGTGACGATGGAGTACGACGCGATCGTCGGCGCGTTCTTGCAGAAGAAGTACACAACCTTTGACGCACGAATGAGGAACGTCGTATGAACTCCAATCGGACGGCCCCATCGCGGGACGGGGAGGAGGGCATGGCCCTCATCCTGGTCCTCATCATCGGATCGATGCTGTTGGTGATGGGAGGTCTCTCCCTGACGCTGTTCCAGAGCTCGTCGACAGGGGCCACTCGCCACATCCAGGCGGAACAGGGACTCCAGACGGCGGAGCAAGGGATCGATCAGACGATCGGTCGACTGCAAGACAACTTGGCGTACAACACCTCCGGCACGTCGACGTCGCCGGCATGCGGCACCGTGTTGCCCAAACCACCGTCCACCGTGGTGACACCGACGCAGGAAGCAGCGTGGCTGCGGGCCAACTTTGGCCCGGGCGCCGACACCTCGTGCTATCCGAATGGCTGGCTGCAGACGGACTCGGCGGGCGAGTATGCCGCCATCCAGCCGAACGACCGCAAGACCATTTATTCCATCTCATGGATTCCCTCGCGTGCGGCCGCACGTCGGGTGCGGGTGGTCAAGGCCGAGTGGTTGCCGGCGAACTTCCAACCCGAGCATGCGATCCTTACCGGCAACGCACTGCGGATGCAGGGCAATGCGGCGGTGGCCGGTATCGCGGGCAGCGTCCACGCGAACGGTGACATCACCGTGGTTGGCAGCTCGGTGACCGTCGAGAAGACGGTGACGACCTCGGGGACGTTCAGCCCGGACCCGCCCACGAACTTGTCGGCGGGCGGCGGCACCACTAAGAATTCTCCGCGCCAGTCCATCCCCACGTTCTCGCCGGAACTCTTCTGGAACTCCAATGACAGTCCGTCGTATGTCAACGCGTGGTGGGACATGTGCGACGACGGCATTGTGCGGCTGCCGGACGGGGCCGGGCCATGCCTTGGCTCCGTCGCCGCGGACGCGAACAATCCGTACGGCTACCAGGGGTGGTCGTACAAGGCGACCACCAGGACATGGAGCTACAAGGGCGCGGGCGTGCAGGGCGGTGTGTTCTACGCCCATCACGGCAACATCGATTTGTCGGGAAGTCCGGGCACGGCTGCTGCGCCATGGCGGGCGACGCTCGTCGCGTCGGCCACCCCGACCACGGCCACATGCGGACACGCGGACGGAGTGATCTCGATCTCCGGCAGCCCGGTGATGACCTCCTACGGCGAGGGGCAGGCGGTCACAATGCTGGCTGGCAGCGACCTGGAGCTCGGCGGCACGCCGTCGACGCAACTCACCGGGCTCTTCATGGCGGTGGAGCAGATGGAAATCAGCGGCAACGGTGCGCTCAGCGGGTCGATTCTGACCGGCGACAAGTGTCACACCGCCGGCACTCCGGTCGCGCAGAGCACAGTGGCCGGCAGTATGACGATCACGTTCAACAAAGACATCAGTGCGGCGATCGGCACGACGATCCGTACCACGCTGTGGCAGGAGCTGTCACCGTCTGGATTCACCGGAAGCTGACCAGCACCGCATCGCGTTTCTCCTGAGGGCGGCCAGTGGCCGCCCTCAGGTCATTTCGGGCACAAATCGGGCGGTGATTGGATGGGCGACGGTCCAGAAACCTGCTAAGCTCCGCAGCGCGGTTGGCCCACAGGCGCAATCTGCATTCCGCTGACGGATTGGCGGGGTTGCGGCATGCGCGTGGTGTGTTATCCTCCGCGGGCTTTGCAGGCGTTCGGACGTCTGCGCGTGTCCATGCGCCACGCGACAGTCGACTCCGAGCGTCGATCCCGCAACTTTTTGCGTCTACCGGCGAGAGGCGTCGGTGACAGAAGCGTCTCGAAGAGGAGTCCCCGAGCATGTCCAAAGAGAAGTTCGACAGGTCGAAGCCGCACGTCAACGTCGGCACCATTGGCCACGTCGACCATGGCAAGACCACGCTCACGGCAGCCATTACGAAGGTTCTGGCTGAGAAGATGGGCGGCGAGGCGCGCTCGTTCGACTCGATCGACAACGCTCCCGAGGAGCGCGAGCGCGGTATCACCATCGCCACCGCGCACGTCGAGTACCAGACTGAGACGCGCCACTACGCGCACGTCGACTGCCCGGGTCACGCCGACTACATCAAGAACATGATCACCGGTGCCGCCCAGATGGACGGCGCGATCCTGGTGGTCTCCGCTGCCGACGGCCCCATGCCGCAGACCCGTGAGCACATCCTGCTCGCCCGTCAGGTCGGCGTGCCGTACATCGTTGTCGCCCTCAACAAGGCCGACATGGTGGACGACGAGGAGCTGCTCGAGCTCGTCGAGCTCGAGGTTCGCGAGCTGCTTTCCAGCTACGAGTTCCCCGGCGACGACATCCCGGTCGTCCGTGTCTCGGCGCTCAACGCGCTGAACGGTGACGCGGCCGCCGAGGAGCAGATCATCGAGCTGATGACCGCCGTCGACAACTACGTTCCGGTCCCGGAGCGCGACATCGACAAGCCGTTCCTGATGCCGGTCGAGGATGTCTTCTCGATCACCGGTCGTGGCACGGTGGCAACCGGTCGCGTCGAGCGCGGCATCGTCAAGGTCGGCGAGACCGTCGAGATCGTCGGGATGAAGCCCGAGATCGAGAGCACGGTCGTCACCGGCGTCGAGATGTTCCGCAAGCTGCTCGACGAGGGACGCGCCGGCGACAACATCGGTGCGCTGCTTCGTGGCGTCAAGCGTGAGGACATCCAGCGCGGCCAGGTGCTTGCGGCTCCCAAGTCGATCACCCCGCACACGAAGTTCTCGGCCAACGTTTACGTGTTGTCCAAGGACGAGGGTGGCCGTCACACGCCGTTCCTCTCGAACTACCGTCCGCAGTTCTACTTCCGTACGACGGACGTCACCGGCACCATCACCCTCGCCGAGGGTGTGGAGATGATCATGCCGGGTGAGAACGCGGTCCTCGAGGTCGAGCTGATCCAGCCGATCGCGATGGAAGAGGGTCTGCGTTTCGCCATCCGTGAGGGTGGACGTACCGTCGGCGCAGGCGTGGTCGACAAGATCATCGCCTAGTCATCCAGCGACATCAGCCCGTCGCTCCCACCCCGGGGGCGGCGGGCTTTTCTTTCCTCAGGACTTCAGGTGCAGCAGAACAAGATCCGCATACGACTCAAGGCTTACGATCACGAGCTCATCGACAAGAGCGCCGCGTCGATCGTCGAGACCGCGCAACGCTCCGGAGCGACAATCTCCGGACCCGTGCCGCTGCCCACAGAAAAGAACGTGTACTGCGTGATCAAAGGTCCGTTCAAGGACAAGGACTCACGTGAGCACTTCGAGATCCGCACGCACAAGCGGCTGATCGACATCTACTCGCCGACGCCCCGCACGGTCGACTCGCTCATGCGTCTCGACCTCCCGGCCGGCGTCGACATCGAGATCAAGCTGTAACACGAGTACTCAAGAAGCCGCCGCTCTGGCCAGGTCGCTGCCCGCGATACCAGCCATCGGCGTAACCCCGGAGAAGCCCCCACATGGCTACAGGCATCATCGCCAAGAAGATCGGGATGACGCGCGTCTTCAATGAAGACGGCAGCGTGACCCCGGTCACCGTACTGCTCGCAGGGCCCTGCCCCGTCGTCGCAGTGCGAACCCAGGAGACCGACGGCTACGCAGCCGCGCAGCTCGCCTGGGAGGAAGTCGCAGACCGCAAGCTTTCGAAGGCCGAGCTCGGACACCTCAAGTCCGCCGGCGTCGAGGGTGGCTACCGCCGCCTCGTCGAGATCCGCGACTTCACCGACGTCGCCGCAGGTGACTCCGTCACCGTCGGCAACTTCGAGGTCGGCCAGGCCATCAAGGTCCGCGGCGTCAGCCAGGGCAAGGGCTTCGCCGGCACGATCAAGCGGCACAACTTCCATCGCGGACCGATGAGCCACGGCTCGCACAACAAGCGTGCGCCGGGATCGATCGGCGCGAGCGCCTGGCCGAGCCGCGTCATCAAGGGTCAGAAG
>CALMXK010000008.1 GCA_937871165.1 uncultured Actinomycetes bacterium | reverse complement strand
GATACGGCGACCACCGAGATCTACACTAGATCGCTCGTCGGCAGCGTCAGATGTGTATAAGAGACAGGTCGGGCACCGTCACGTAAGCGCGCAATTAACCGCGTGGCTGCTCTTCTGCGAATCCGTCCCAGAGGGTGTTCTGCCAGCCGCTGATGAGGCCGTTGTCGTCGCAGACCGGGCAGTACCAGTAGATTCGGTCGAGATCATCGGCAGCGGGATAGCACATGATGGTGCCGACGCAACGGCGATGCTTCGGGCGTCGCCGACAGCGCACGGTGGGTGCCTCGTCAGTGTTGAAGGTGGCGTCGACTACGATGCTCGCGAAGTACTCGGCGAGCAGGCGTGCGCGCGACGGCATGTCCGCCATCGCCCCGGCAGGCGTCAGGTAGTGACGTAGATCGACGATCCAGGTGTTGCCCATGCGCGGGCTCGGCTACTGGATGGAGGCCGCGGCCTTGACGTTCCAGGGCAGTACGGCCTCGAAGTCCTCGACGGACTTGAGTTGCGGCAGCCGCTCGAACAGGAAGGTCAGGTAGGCGTGAGGCTCGACGCCATTGGCCTTGGCGGTCTCGACGAGTGAGTAGAGGTTGGCGCTGGCGACGGCGCCGTTGACGGTGTCGCTGAACAGCCAGCCCTTGCGACCGACGACGAACGGTCGGATGGCGTTCTCGCAGCGGTTGTTGTGCATCGGTACCTCGCCGTGGGTCAGGAACACGCTGAGCTTTGGCCACTGACCGAGGGTGTAGTACACAGCCTTGCCAAGGCGGCTCTCGGGCAGCACCTGGGGTGCGAGGGCCTCGAGCCAGGCGTGGAAGTCCCGCATGATCGGCACGGATTTCTGCTGGCGGATCTCGACCCGCTGTGCCGCCGTGACGGGATGGTCGCGATCCCAGAGCAACCGTTCGACCAGCGACAGCTTGCCGATGAACTCGAGCGCGACCTTGGCGTGGCCGGCGTTTGATCCGGCCTTCCTGGCCTCCTCGAAGTAACGCCGCGCATGGGCCATACACCCGGCGTGCGTCAGCTTGAGCACTGCAGCCGCCCCGTCGTAGGCGCCATAGCCGTCGGTGACCAACGTCCCCTGGAACCCCTCCAGCAGCCGCAACGGCACGGCCCCTCCTCGCGAGGGGTCGTAGTCGAAGAGCACGATGCGCCGTCCCGGCGGACCGGCGCAGCGCACCCACATCCAGTGGTCGGCGGTCGGTGCCTTGTCGCTCTTGAGCACCTGCAATCGGCTCTCGTCGCAGTGAATGACCGACTCGGCGAGCAAGTGCTCGTTCAGCAGGTTGATCAGCGGCACGATGAGCGTGCCGCCCAGTCGGATCGCCCAGATCGCCATGCTGCCGCGGCCGAGCGGGATCCCCATCCGGTCGAACTGCGGCTCCTGGCGGTAGAGCGGCACGCCGTCGACGAACTTGGCGGTGACCCGCGGGAACAGCACCGACAGGCCCAAGGTGATGAGCGGCTCGACGATGCGATCCCAGACATCGCGACCCGCGCGGCGCGCCACGAACGACGCTACCGACTCGTCGGTGTCTTCGCGTCGGCGTCGCCGCGCTCCTTCGGTGAGCAGACGCGCCTTTGCGCGCAGACCGATCAGCGGCGAGCGCAGCGTCGGCATGATGCTCGTCGGCAGCACACCGGCGATGCCTGCAGGAATCGCGTTGGGACGGCCGGCGCGAATGATGGCCGACCGACCGGGCGTCGAGCGCACCACGTCGATCCCGAGTTCCTTGCACAGCGAAAGTCCTTGCAGTCGCCACGCGATGAAGCCGTCCGGGCCGCCCTCGATGACACTGCCTTCGTGGCGCCGGGTCGCGATCTTGCCGCCCAGATGATCATCACGTTCCAGGAGCGTGACCTGCACTTCGGGCATCGCGCTCAGTCGCAGCGCACAGACAAGTCCGCTGATCCCCGCCCCGATGACAACGACCTGCCGCATCCGGCCATGCTCACACACAAACGGCCTTCCGGGCCGAGTGCGATCATCAGACGAATCCCGACCAACGGAGCACGATGACGATCGATGAGGCCAACGCGTTGTGCGAGGGCATGCTGCCGGACACGCTCGGCATCACTTTCACTGAGCTTGAACCCGGACACAGCGTCGCAACACTCGCGGTGGCTGCGCCGCACATGTCGCCGAACGGATTCCTGCACGGCGGCACTGTGGTGTCGCTGGCCGATACGGCCTGCGGCTTTGGCACCTTCGTCACCCCCGGCCCTGAGCGCACGCACTTCGCGACCATGAACCTGTCGTGCAACTTCCTGGGAACCGCCCGCGAAGGACTGCTCACCTGCACCGCGTCCCTCGTCCACGGCGGCCGCACCACGCAGGTGTGGGATGCCACGGTCCGCCGCGACGACGGGCGCCAGATCGCAGTGTTTCGCGCCACACAGATCCTGTTGGACCAGCCGCCCGCATGACCCAGCTCGTCATCAAGGCGCTTGTGAGCGGAGTGCTCGTCGCAGTCGCGAGCGAGGTTGGCAAGCGCTCCAGCCTGCTCGGGGCGATCCTGATCTCGCTGCCGCTCACGTCCATCCTCGCGCTCGCGTGGCTGTATTCCGACACGCGCGACGCGACGAAGGTGAGCGACATGTCGTGGGCCATCCTGTGGATCGTGCTGCCGTCGATCGTCTTCTTCGTGGCACTTCCCCTGTTGATCCGTACCGGGTGGAGCGTGCCGATCGCGATCGTCGGCGCCGCAGCTTTGACGGCGCTCGGCTACTGGGGATGGGCGGCACTCCTTCGTCGCTTCGGGGTTGATCTCTGACAGTCGGAGGTGACAGCCGGCGCCGACGGGTGAACCGTCGGGCCAGTCTCGGAGGACGGCTTCGGTACTAGCATGGCCCGATCGGTGTCAGTCGACGACGTCAGGTGACGACAATGCAGTTCGGGATCTTCAGTGTTGGCGATGTGACGGCAGACCCGACGAACGGGTCGGTGCCGAGTGAAGCGGAGCGCATCCGCGCGATGGTGGCCATCGCCGAGGCGACCGAACAGGCCGGCCTTGACGTGTTCGCAACCGGCGAGCACCACAACGTGCCGTTCGTTCCATCGTCACCCACAACGCTCCTCGGCTTCATCGCGGCGCGCACCGAACGGCTGCTCCTGTCGACCGCGACGACACTGATCACGACGAACGATCCGGTGAAGATCGCCGAGGACTTCGCCATGCTGCAGCACCTGTCCGGCGGGCGTGCGGATCTGATGCTCGGGCGAGGCAACATGGGTCCGGTCTACCCGTGGTTTGGTCAGGACATCCGCCAGGGCATCCCGCTGGCGCTTGAGAACTACGGCCTGCTGCACCAGCTGTGGCGTGACGACGTCGTCGACTGGGAGGGCCGGTTTCGGACCCCGTTGCAGGGCTTCACGTCGACGCCCCGGCCGCTCGACGACATCCCGCCATTCGTCTGGCATGGGTCCATCCGCAGCCCCGAGATCGCCGAACAGGCCGCCTTCTACGGCGACGGGTTCTTCGCCAACCACATCTTCTGGCCCAAAGAACACACCGCCCGGATGGTGGGGTTGTATCGCGAGCGGTTTGCCCACTACGGCCACGGAACGCCGCAGCAGGCGATCGTGGGACTCGGTGGGCAGGTGTTCATGCGCCCGAACTCCCAGGACGCGATCCGTGAGTTTCGCCCGTACTTCGACCATGCCCCGGTCTACGGCGGCGGGCCGTCGCTCGAGGAGTTCATGGGGCAGACGCCGCTCACCGTCGGCTCACCCCAAGAGGTGATCGACAAGACGCTGTCGTTTCGCGACTACGTGGGCGACTACCAGCGTCAGCTCTTCCTGGTCGACCATGCAGGGTTGCCGCTGGACGTGGTGCTCGAACAGATCCACATGCTTGGGAGCGAGGTCGTCCCGGTGCTTCGCAAGGAGTTTGCGATCGGTCGACCGGACGATGTGCCAGACGCCCCGACGCACGCATCGATGCTCAGCGCCAGAGCCGCGACGCACTGAGCACAGCGGCCGCCGACGCCAACCGACCACCGCGCCGACTCTTTCATCGGCCGATGACGCATAATTCTCACGAATCGTGTGCCTGCCACACGCCCCCCATCGAGGAGCCGACAGCCGGTGAGTGACTTCAACGACAACGTCGATCTGGACACCAGCCAAATCGAGGACATCCGCAACGAGACCGCAGGGCGCGGACTCGGCCGCGGAGGTATGGCCGTCGGCGGTGGTGGCCTGGGACTGATCGGCCTTCTGCTCGTCCTCTTGCTCAAAGGTTTGGGTGGTGGTGGCGGCGACTTGGCCGGGCTGAACAACCTGAACAACGAGCAGGTGACGACCACCCCGGCCGCAGGCAGCGATCTCAGCGCCACGTGCCGTACCGGGGCGGACGCCAATGAGAAGGAGGAGTGCCGCATCGTCGGGTTCGTCAACTCCATCCAAGCCTTCTGGGCGAAGGCGTATGCCGCGGCCGGTGAGCGCTACCCCAAGGCTCCGACGGTGTTCTTCACCGATGGGGTGCAGACAGGCTGTGGCGCCGCGTCATCGGATGCCGGGCCGTTCTACTGCCCGCCGGACCGCAAGGTGTACATCGACCTGAACTTCTACAACGACCTGCGCACCAAGTTCGGCGCCAACGGCGGTGCCTTCGCAGAGGCGTACGTCCTGGCTCATGAGTACGGCCACCATGTCCAGAACCTGGAGGGAATCCTGGACCGGATCGGCAATGACCGTCAGGGGCCAACTTCCCGCGCCGTGCGGGCTGAGCTTCAGGCCGACTGTTTCGCCGGCGTATGGATGAAGAACGCCGTCGACACCGGATACATCTCGCAGGTGACCGAGTCTGATGTTCGCGACGGCCTCGATGCCGCCGCCAAGGTCGGTGACGACTACATCCAGGGGCGGTTCCAAGGCACGGTCACGCCGGAAAGTTGGACCCACGGCTCAAGCGAGCAGCGCCAGAAGTGGTTCTACCAAGGGTTCAACACCGGCGACTTCAACCAGTGCAACACCTCAGGGGCCATCTGACGCCACAGGTTTCCGTCTCCCGGCGAACCGCGCCGGGAGACCTTTGGCGTGATGCAACCCGAGTAGTCTGATCGCGTGAGCACTCCTGCACGAATCGCCCGTCGGGCCGCCGCAATCGCGCCCTTCGAGGTGATGGAGGTGCTGCGCCGCGCCGGGGAGCTTGAAGCTGCCGGGCACGACGTGATCCACATGGAGGTGGGCGAGCCGGACTTCCCCACGCCGCAGCCGATCGTACGAGCCGCCCAAACGGCGCTTGGCGAGACGGCGATGACGTACACCCCGGCGCTCGGCATCCCGGCCCTTCGCGCGGCCATCGCCGCGCACTACGGCGAGCGCTTCGGCATCGACATCGATGCTGCGCGCATCGTCGTCACCAACGGGTCGAGCGCCGCCTTGCTGCTTGCACTCGGTCTTGTGTTGGACGCGGGCGACGAGGTCCTGATGGGGGATCCGACCTACCCGTGCAATCGCCACTTCGTGACGTTCGTGGACGGGGTCGCCACGCTCGTTCCCACCGACGCGAACACCGGCTATCAAGTGACGGCGGACCTGCTGTCCGGGGCATGGACCGAGCGCACGCGAGCGGTGATCACCGCGTCGCCGTCGAACCCGACTGGCACCTCGATCGCCACTGACGAGCTCGGTCGCATCGCGGCGCTCTGCGGCGCTCATGGAGCCTCGTTCATCGCCGACGAGATCTATCAGGGGCTCACCTACGGCCATGAGCCGCACACGGCGCTCGCCGTGACCGACTCGGCCTACGTGGTCAACAGCTTCTCCAAGTACTTCCAGATGACCGGGTGGCGGTTGGGCTGGCTGGTTGCACCACCCGGCGTCACACGCGACATCGAGAAGCTCGCCCAGAATCTCTACATCTGCCCGCCCACGCTGTCTCAACATGCGGCGCTCGCTGCATTCGCACCGGAGACGATCGCGATATTGGAGGAGCGTCGACGCGAGTTGCAGGCCCGCAGGGACGCCTTGCTCACCGCGTTGCCGTCGATCGGATTCGAGGTGCGGGTCGTGCCAGACGGCGCCTTCTACATCTACTGCGACGTGTCCGGGATCACCGACGACAGTTTCGCGTTTGCGGGTCGCGTCCTCGAGCAGGCGCATGTGGCGATCACACCCGGCCGCGACTTCGGCGTGGCGGCGCCAAAACGCCATGTCCGGATCGCCTACACCCAACCGATTCCACGCCTGTTGGAAGCCGTCGAGCGCATCGCCGCCGTCCTGCGCCACGGCTGAGCGCGCCGCGGCGACCACGCAAACGCGAGGCCGCCGCTGTCGTGTGTGCGCGTTCGCTCGCCGTCGGACGCAGTCGCCTTAGACGATCAGCTCGGCAACCAGCCGTTTGATGGCCTTGAGCATGGCGTCCTTCAGCTTGTCGCCGACATCCCCTCCCCACTTCGAGGCAACGACGCCCACGGCGCTGACCAGCAGCGCCACCATGACGACGATGCCGACGTACTCGACCGTGCCCTGTCCGCGCTGGTCGCTGCGCGAAGCGCGGTCCCACAACTGCATGGCGTGCGCGGTTGCCTTCCCCATCAATCGGTAGCCCATTGTTCCTCCCTGTTCGCTGATTCACGGGCACCACCATGCTGTGGAAGGAGCGTGTGTCGGCGCGACACGCAAACGTCAATTCTCTGTGTCGCAAGTGGATCAATTGTGCGCCGCGACCGGTGGTGTGATCTCGGGATCGCGTCGGCGCATCTGCCGACCGATGCGCACTGCGCGTTTGAGGATCGTTCGTCGGCCGCGTGCGAGCGCGACGTCCTCGCCGACCGCCCCGAGATCACCCATCAGCCGAACCCATGCGTCATCCGGGTCCATCGCGCGAAGCTCGCCGGCGTAGCGGCGAAGGTCCGCCGCCTGGGCCCGAGCCGTCGCGACCGGGTGCATGACTGCGGTGATCAGGCCGATCCCGTCGCCCGGACTGCCAAGCAGGGTGCCGACCGGATCGTGGGTGAGTGAGCGAAGGTCGGCGATGGCCGCCCGCGTGAAGCCCGCAACGAAGGCATCTCGTCCACGAACCGCAGTCACGACAAGATGCCCGGCCCGACCCGCCAGGTTTGCAGCCCAGCCCCGCCGTGGTTCCTGTTGCGGCGGTGTGCCGAGCAGTGCGATGAGCGCGACGCGCTGCGCGTCAGGATCCGCGGCGGCGAGGCGGGTGGGCGCCCGAATGCGGTCAATAGTGATCATCCCGACCGCCATCAGCGCGGCGATCACCAGGACGAGCCCCACGTACTCCACCGTTCCTTGCCCGGCGCAACGTGCGATTCTGCGTTTCGTATCCATCTCGCGACCGTACGACGCACGCCGTCACACGTCTCACACGAAGTTGCAACATCTTTGTGTCGAAAATGCGCCAGTATTGCGCCGGGATTGGGAAGGAGCAGGGCATGTCGATACTGCGGTCACTGTCTGATGGCGTGGGGAATCTGACCGGCGGAGCCCGCCGATCGGTCGCGCGTGCGCGACTTGAGGGTGAACACCGCTCGCTGCAGCGAAAGCACGCTCACGCGCTCCAGGAGCTTGGACATCGCGTCCATGAGCTCGCCGGCCGTGGGCTGGTCAGCGACACCCCGTTCAGCGCAGAACTGGCGCAGGTTCGTGAGCAGGAGATGCTGCTCGCCGCCAAGGCGGCGGAAATCGACTCGTTGCAGTTCATCGAGGCAACTGAGGACGCTTGACGCGGGGTCCGCGTGAGGTATTCTCGTAAGCCCCGGCAGCTGTACGGGATCACGAGGGAGTGAGATGCGGGTCGAATCGAATCGGCAAGGGCACCACCGGCAAGAGGCTCCGGCATGCCACCGCTGCGGAATTCCACTTCTCGAAGATTCGAACTACTGCCCATACTGCGAGCAGCCGATCGACGACGGCCTGATTGACACCCGTCTTCGTCGGGCGGCAGCACCGACGGTCGCCACCCGGACGCTTCTGGGCATCGGCGTCGTATTCTTTGCGGTCGTGGCATTCATCTGCCTCGTCGCCGCATTCGTCATCTGACGACTGCCCGGCGGACACAACCAACGGTCAACCGGCACGCATGTCGGTTCCACCCACCCAGGGAGCACCCCAACTTGAACACCGTGAGCGATGGCACGAACACCGACACCATCCGATACCAAATCGGCGATGAAGTCACGGGCACGTTCCGGTGTGCGTCATGTGATCTGCTTGTCGTGTCGCCGACCGAGAACGATGGCATCCTCGTGTTGCCGGGCTGCCCGCTGTGCCACTCCGAGACGTGGCGACGCGTCGGCTAGACGGGAGTTCCGCCGGGCGGACCGATCGACCGGCGCCGCACGGTGCGCCGGTGAGGGCTAGGGCGACTCGAGCAGGTCGATGAAGGTGTCGACCGGAATCGCGATCATGGTTTCCACCTGTGCGCTGCCGCGCGCCGCCATCTCCGCCGAGATCCGCGACACCGTGTCGTCGTCAGCCGCGTCGAGCACGCTCAGGATGTCGTAGGGACCGAGCAGCGCCCATTGCTCAATCACGCGAGCTCCGGCCGCCTCGATCTCACGATTGACCTCGAGCAACCGCTCGGGTGTGACCTGCAGCGTCTGCAGGCCTTGCGGACTCAACGTGCTGAACATCAGGTACGTGGGCATTGGCCCCTCCTTCTCCCTGAGTCTAGACCGCCGCGCCTCGGAATTTGTCGCGCGCACGGGTTCGACGCGCCAGGCTCCCCAAGTGCCAGGACGCTTCCCCGACGCGATGCGCGGCCGTCCGAGACCCGGCGACCGGTTTCCGCAAGATGCAAACGAATAGTGTTCGGCGAAACTGTTTCCACGACTGAGGACGACACGATGCGAGACTCGGATCCGACGCTGAGCCCACTGCAGGAAGCGCTGTTTGGCTACAAGCCGACCGACTTGGAGGATGCGCTCATCAAGTGGTCGCGCGAGCATTGGCCGATGGCCGCACGCGGGATGATCTACGCCAAGAAGGAGGCGGAGGACACCGTCAGCGGCGTGCAGGGGCTGCGTGACGAGCAGGCGAAGCATGCGCTCGACCTGGCCGCCCGCGTCTCGATCTCCGAACGTGAGCTGTTGATTCGCGCACTCGCCGCGATCCTTCCGGAATGGATCGAGAAGCGCTACGGCCTGACGCCCAAGGACCAGTAGCCCAGCCCTCGTGGTGTGGCCCGGCTATCCCGCCTTCGGCACGACGGGGTAGCCGGCGTCTTGCCACCCGCTCCACCCGCCGACCAGGACCCCGACGCGGGTCCGGCCGTGGTCGAAGGCCCACAGCGCGATCTTCATGCTGGTGGCCTCCCCTGCGCGATCGCAATAGAACAGAAGTTCCTTGCCCTCGGGCAGGTCCGTGATCTGTGATTCGAACTCCATCGGGTCCAACCGGATGGCGCCCTTGATCATGGAATCCGATTCGCGCCAGGTGAGTTCGCGGACGTCCACCATCTGGACGGGGTCCCCCATCTTGAAGGCGGCCGCCAAGTCGTTGGCCTGCCACCGCGAAACGTCATCCCACGCCATCGTTCCTCCTCGATCGTTCGGCGTCGGACGCTATCAAGCGCGATGTCCAATCGACACGTAGAATCGACTCATGAGCGCTCGTCGTGATCTTGTGACCTGGGCTGCCGCAGTTGTCGTCGGCGCCATTGTCGGGGCCATCAGCGGCGCCGGCGATGCCAGGCTTGGCGCCGCGCTCACGGGAAGCGTCATCGCAGCGACCATCGTGGTCATCGGCCGACTCGTCCTCGAAGAGCGCGCCGGCTGAGAGACCGGCGGGGTCGGTCGACCCCACCCCTGTTAAGCGGCGGCGCGCGCCCCGTTTTCGATCGGCAGCAGCAGGCGCACATGACCGCCGGGCCCCGCCTGCACCTCGAGTGCGCCTCCAAGACGTTCGGCGAGCGCGGCGGCGACGCCGAGCCCAAGACCTGCACCCGGGATGGACTCCGACGACTGGCCCCGGAAAAATCGCTCGGTGGCGTGCATCGTGTCGTGGGCGCTGATGCCCGCTCCGCTGTCGCGCACGTCGAGTATCAACTGGTCGCGCTCGACGCGCGCACCGAGTTTGATGGTGCCGCCTCGTGGGGTGAACTTGGCCGCGTTGTCGATGAGTTCGGTGAGGATCTCCTGGACCAGCGCGGAGTCCGTACGTACGTTGGGAAGACCGTCCGCGATGTCGAGTTCGACGCGCAAGGCACGCTGGCGAAGGGCGGCGTCCCAATCATGGGCCTGCCCCCACAGGAATCCGGCGATGCCGAACGTCTCGCGCCGCGGTGGCCGTTCGGCGGGATCGTGGCTTGTCCCGCGCAGCATCATCCGCACGACGCGATCGAGCCGGTCGGTGGCGCCCAGGATCGAGCGAAGTGTGGCCGCGGCAGGCGCCGGCACGTGCTGGTACAGCTCTTTGCCGCGGCTTTTGATTTCGTCGATCGGTGCCCGGAGTTGGCGAACCGCCGCACCTTCCAGCTGGCGACGAAGCGTTGCGAGGCGCTCCTGCTCGCTGCGTTCGGTCACAGCGACCAACCGTCCGCCCGGCACGGTCCACGCATCGACTTCCAGAAGGCGACCGTCGCTGAGTGCGATCCGTCCACCCACAGGGTCGGTGGCCTCGAGGCCATCGCGAAGCGCCGCTTCGAGTGACGCCCGATCCGGCGCCGACAGACCTTCGGACAGGCGTTCCAACGCGAGATTGCGCAGATGTCCTCCCGCCGGCCCTCGGCCGAGCACGCCGATCGGAAGCGGCTCGATGGCGGCGGCGAGAAGCCCAAGCTCACGATCTGCAACTTCGGACAGGTGCTCCAAACGATGGGCGCCCTGCTGGATGGCGACCCCGGCGCGAGCGAGGTCACTGGTCGAGGACACGACTTCGCCCTTGGGAATCCGCCCGGCGATGAGCGACTCGGCCGCGGCTGTCACTGCGGCAACATCGTGTGCGCGTCGGCGACCCGAGATCGCTCCGACGATCGCAAACAGCAGTCCTGCGCCAAGTCCCGCTGCAAGAATGGTCCACCAGCGCCCGGCGGAGATCGTCATCGCCGCAGCGGGCACGGGGGCGCGTGCGACGACCGTGTGTCCGCTCGCGAATGTCCGTGTCACCTGGACGGCGCCGTCGAGAAGGGTCAGACCCGCGCCGGTGGTGGCCAACTTCGCCGTCGTTCCAGCGGGCGCAAGCAACCAGGTCGCATTCGGTCCAGTGCGCGCAATCTGTTTTCCGGCGCCATCCGCCAGCGTCATCGGGGCACCAGCCGCCGCCATGAAAGCACTGGTTTGTTCGGCGGTGGCTTTGGCCGGCAGATCGGTCAACGCGGCGACCTGCCGGGTCAGGAAGGCCCCGCGATCGGTCAATCCCGCGCGGATCTGTGTCAGTGCGCCGGCAACGAGTGCTGCGATCACGATGAGTGCGACCGCAGCTCCGATAAGGGTTGCGCGCAGGGCTGGGGAACGACGCAGGGGCGACATGATCAACGATTTCGCCTGCACGCAGTGGAGTCCTGCACCCCAAAACCACCGCGAAATCTATCCCTAGTGCACTGTGAGGGTTCGAATTCCCCCGGAATGAGGCATATGCTTGCGCTCACACCGTTTTTCGAGAACCGAAAAACCCGATTCCTGCATCGGGTTGATCACTGACGAAGCCCCCGGTAGGACAAATCGGACATGAGGAAGCAGTAGGAAATGCCACCACGTGAACATGGGCGACCGTCCGGAATGGGCCGAGTTGAACCCGGCCGACGTTCCCTGACCGCCAGTGAAGCTGCAGCAATCATTGGTGTGAGTGTCGCAACCGTTCGAGGATGGGCCGACGATGGTCGGCTCCCCTCGCATCGAACGGTCGGCGGTCACCGCCGTTTTGACATTGACGAACTCCGTGAATGGATGGATGAAATCGGTGCTCCGGCTCCACGCCGGTTCTCGATTCGTCCGGCGCGGACTGAGATCCCGAAGTGCCCAAGCCTCGCCAGAGAGCTGAACGCCCGCAGCGATGCGGTCATTGAACGGGTGCTTGCGGGCTATGACCCTATGGTCCCAACAATCACCCAGGTCCCTGGGGATGCAGAGCTGCGGCGTGCCGCGACGCGTTTCGTACGGGTCGTGACCGGTGCGCTCGAGAGCGGGAACCCGTCGGCATTCGCCGGCCGTGCGGAAGTCGCCGGCTATCGCGGAGGCCTTCAGGGCGAGCGGGGAGGCGGTGTGCTCGTCGAGAACACGCGCCTTGCAATCGCGGTACTTGGCGAGGCTGAGGATGCCATCGCCTCCGGATCGGTCACTGATGACCATGCCATGGAATGCCTGCTCGCTGTCGTCGACAGCGCCCAGGCCGCTGTGGCTCGCGGCTACGGCTTGGCGTCAGAGGGCCTCTAGGCACTCAGTGTCTGCCGGATTTGTTTGCGTGGACGCACCCCACGCAAACAAGTCGCAGCCTCACTGATTTCCAGATCTCAACGGTACTTGTGCCGGTCAGCGGCAGGGTGGCGACGCGGTTGCCATTCGGATGAATCCTCAGACAAGGAGCGCGGCGACTTCGCTTGCGGTTTCCTTGGCCGATCCCGGGTTCTGTCCGGTCACGAGCCTGCCGTCGACGACGGCATTGGAGACGAACGGGAGAAACGCCTTGGAGTAGTGGGCGCCACGCTCCTTGATCCGCTCCTCGACGTTGTAGGGCACGAGTTTGTCGACGCGCGCGAGCACCTCCTCGCGCCATGAGAAGCCGGTGAGCTGACGACCGGCAACCAGGTAGGTGCCGTCGGAGAGTTTGGTGTCGAGTAGGCCGCAGTAGCCGTGGCAGACTGCGCCGACGATGCCGCCGCGTTCAAAGATCTCGCGGGTGATGCGTTGCAGGCCGACGCTTCCGGGGAAGTCGAACATCACGGCATGACCACCGGTGAAGTAGATCGCGTCAAACCCGGCGGAGTCCATCTGGTCGGGACTCGCCGTGGCCTCAAGCAGTTGCATCCGCGCCGGGTCGCCGTGCCACGCCTTGGCGGACTTGTCGAAGTTGGGAAACTTCAACGACCGCGGCTCCAACGGCGACGTCCCGCCCGCGGGACTCACGATGGTCTGCTCGAACCCGTGCTCGGCGAAAATGTCGTAGGCGTGCGTCAGCTCCGAAAGCCACAAGCCGGTCGGGTGAGCCGGATCCGCGTCGTAGTGATCCACGTTGGTGACGACGAGCAGGATGCGCTTGGTCATGACGTCCTCGGAGTTCGGTTGGTGGGGTTGCGCGGAAAGACGGCTGCGACGGTCGAGCGCACGCGCTCGTCGACGGCCGACTGGTCGCTTGAGGCGAACTTGCCGTCGAGGTGCAGGCACGCCAGGCCGTGTGCCAATGACCAGCCCGCCATCGCGAGGGCCTGTGCGTCGGCGTCAGGGAACACGTCGGCCATGACGGCGGCCAGATAGTCGTGAAGGGCCGTGGCGGCGCGGATGCGTTCGTCATCCTGGTGATCGCACTCCCGGCCGAACATGAGTCTGAACATCGCCGGACGACGCAGCGCGAACTGCACGTACCGGACGGCGAGGTCGGCGACGTCGGCGGACGACGTCGCCTCGCTGCGCCCCTGGGTCAGATCCCTCATCAGATCTTGCAGCCCCTGGACCGCCAGGGCGGACTCGAGCGCGCTGCGATCAGCAAAGTGGCGGTATGGCGCGGCAGGCGAAACGCGGGCCTGGCGAGCGAGGGCACGCAGCGAGAACGGTTCCCCCGCTTCGAGCATGGCCACTCCGGCGCTCAGCAGCACAGTCCGCAGGTCGCCGTGATGGTAGGTGGAGCGCTCGAGTGTCGTCACCACCAGTTCCCTTTCCCTGGTCGCCGTTGCCAATGTGAACGATGCGCGCATACCGCCGACGCAGACGGACCAGTGTGTGCCGATCGCGCCTTGCAGCGCTCACACCGGCAGATTGATGTATGCACTGCTTACTTGTCAATGCCGACCTCGGGACGGACACAGTTCCGCACCCGCTCGGCGGCGTTCAGCGCGTGCTCCCCGAGACCGGTGTCGATTCGTCGTGGTGGCGTCAGGCTGACGACGAAATGAGAAAAGCCCCGCCGAAGCGAGGCTTTTCCGCAGCAGGCCTGTAAGCCGGATTCTGTCGAGGACGATCATCTCTCTGGGACGCCTGTTGCCAGACGCCTCGTGCGGCCGACCTGGAGCTGGGCGAGCAACCCGTAGCGCTCCTGCTTGGCCTTGCACCGAGTGGGGTTTACCCAGCCGATCTGTCACCAGATCGCTGGTGCGCTCTTACCGCACCTTTTCACCGTTACCGACGTTGCCGCCGGCTGTTTTGTTTCTGTGGCACTTTCCCGAGGGTTTCCCCCGCTGGCCGTTAACCAGCACCCTGCTCTGCGGTGTCCGGACTTTCCTCGAAGCCGAAGCTCCGCGACCGCCCAGCCTGCCCGGCAATTCTAGCCGTCCGCGCGACCAATCGAGACCACGTTCTCGTGATCGGCGTCGTCTTCAAAGCCGCGCAGGATCTCGCATCCGCATTGCTCGCAGGCGACCCCACCGCCGACCTCCTGCATGCGACCGCGGCAGATCGGGCATGGCACCACCCCGGGATCACCCAGCGCGCTCAGCACCACGAACTCCAACGTCCGCTCACGCGGTCGCGGGGCGAGTGGCAGCTCGGTCTGGTGCGTGAGGGCCGACATCAGAGCTTCCGAAGGACCGCCACGACAACGCCGAGCACGTTGACCTCGGTGCTTCGAATGGGTTCGAAGGCGTCGTTCTCCGGCTGTAGACGAATGTGGTCGGCTTCTTTGAAGAATCGCTTGACCGTGGCTTCGTCGTCGATGCCGGCCACGACGATCTCGCCGTCGCGCGCCGTGGGCTGCTGCTTGACGACCACCAGGTCACCGTCAAGGATGCCCGCGTCGCGCATCGACTCACCTTTGACGCGCAGCACGAAGTCACCCGGGAACGGCGACTCGATGTAGTCCTCGACTTCTTGCTCGGCCAGTGTCATGACACCGGCGGCGACAGCACCCACAAGTGGAAGCCCGCGACGCTGCGCAGACTCGGCCTCACGCTGTGCGCGCTCTTCGCGCGCCTTCTCCAGCAGCATGGCGCGCGGCTTGGTCGGGTCGCGGCGGATCTCGCCGGCCTCTTCGAGCTTGGCAAGGTGGGCGTGCACCGTGGACGGTGAGGTGAGCCCCACCGCCGTGCCGATTTCACGCACGGTTGGCGGGTATCCGTGGATCGCGACATGCGACTTGATGAACTTCAGGATCTCGTGCTGGCGTTCGCTGAGCTCACCCATGAGGGAGTCCCTTCGGTCGTTGTCACGAACATGTGTTCCCCACGCTAACACGGAGTCCTTCCCAGGGCAACCACGACGGCGAGCTCGCCTTCTCCGGGCAATCGCCGTCGGCGGTGGCACGAATTGAGCCGATATGGCTATACTGCGGGTCCCTCAGGCGCCTGTGGCGGAATTGGTAGACGCGCTAGGTTGAGGGCCTAGTGGCCGCTTAGGCCGTGGAGGTTCAAGTCCTCTCGGGCGCACTCATGAACGCCGACCTTCGGGTCGGCGTTCGTCGTTTCGGTGTGTGGACCTTCGGTCCTTATGGAGCGACCGGGCTGAACGCCGCTCCTTCGATGAGCTTCTTCCGTCCGACGACTCATCCGAGCAGGCGGTTGCCGAGGCACACAAAATCACCTGTCGCGCATTCCTCGGCCGGCCATGATGCGATCGACGTTTCGCTCGATTCGAGCGGTCCGAGTTGCCGACTGTTTGGCGCCACTGAAGTGGAGCAGGTACTCGCGCCGCCGGCCTGGGGTGAGCGCATCGAACGCGTCCTTCAGTGCCGGGTCATCGGCGAACTTCTGGGCAAGTTCGTCGGGCAGCGGCATGTCGCGCCCCGTCTCGAAGTCGACCTTGCGGCCCGACTTCTCAATCTCGACGGCCTCCGCGATGTAGGCCCGAAGCGTCGCTTCCCGCTCGGCCACCTGCTCCACACTCGTAAAGCGCATCAGCCGCCCGGCACGCGAATGCTCACCGGGTGATTCGAGGACGTTCTCGGGGTCGGCCATGAGCGTGCCCTTGAAGAAGGCGAACGCACACGAGGCTTTGAAGTCGGCGATGACTCCGACGTTGCCACCCTCGTACGTGTAACACGGCTGGTACCACTTGCGTTCCTCGACCAAGCCGCATTCCAGTGCGATCGCGCGGAGCGCCCGTACCTCCGCCTGCCAGGTGCGCGGCTTCGCGAACCAGGGATCGAGGATCGGGTTCGCTCCCTTCAGCGCGAGCTCTGATCTGCAGACGACGAACGATGTCGCACGTCGTGAATCAGAACCCCCTGTCTGCGAACGCGGCTGCCACGGCGGTGGCGGCCGACGTGCCGTACAGACGCTGCGCCGTGGCGACCGTGGTTGCGGCCGCAGCCGAGAATGTCGTGTCCGGAGCGAACGAGAAGTGCGACTCAAGAATGATCGTGTCCGCCGTTGTCCCACCGAGCGCACCACGGATGTCCCACAAAGCGCGCGACCACAGCTCACCGTCGGCGTGAACTTCGCCGATCACGTCGGCCGGGTAGTGCTTGTCGGTGTCGAGGCGACGAAGGCAGTGCACCGGACCGCGAGTGTAGGAGACGGCATCCCAGTCGGCGACGCACGCCGGGTCGTTCAAGGCGCCAGGTCCCGACACCGTCTGCGTGACGGTCACGGCCCAGTAGTCGCCAAAGCCCTCGCCGATCGATCCGGCCTCAAGGCTTGCGCCGAAGTTCGGCACCTGCGCGTCCTGAATGGCATGCCCGTACTCGTGCAGCACCACCTCGGCGTCCTCGGCGTCGTCTACCCCGCCCTTGCCGAAGCGCATCTCATCCTTCGGGTGATTGGTCTGGAACCTGTCTCTTATACACATCTCCGAGCCCACGAGACTAAGGCGAATCTCGTATGCCGTCTTCTGCTTG
>CALMXK010000007.1 GCA_937871165.1 uncultured Actinomycetes bacterium | reverse complement strand
GACTCGTGACGGTCGATGATCTGCGCGGCGATCTGCATGTGCACACCACCTGGAGCGACGGGCGCGACAGTCTGGTGGACATGGTCGCCGCCGCCCGCGAGCTGGGGCTCGAGTACATCGGGATCAGCGACCACTCGAAGGCGCTTGCCATGGCGCGTGGACTCGACGCCGACCGGGTGCGCAAGCAGTGGGAGGACATCGACGCGATCAACGCGACGAACCCGGGCATCACCGTGCTCAAGGCGTGTGAGGTGGATGTGCTCGCCGACGGCGCCCTCGACCACGACGACGAGCTCCTCGCCGGCTTCGACTGGGTGACCGCCAGCCTGCACTCGGGCTTTCGCCAGTCCGAGCGCCAACTGACCGACCGCATCCTCGCCGCCATCGACAACCCGTTCGTCAACGCGATCGGCCACCCGACCGGGCGCATGTTCGGCCGTCGCGAGGGCTACCCCATCGATCTGGAGGCGATCGTCGAGCGTGCAGCGGCCACCGGCACCGCGCTCGAGATCAACGCCCAGCCCAAACGCATGGACCTGAACGCCGACATGGCGCGACGTGCACTCGCGGGCGGCGTGCGGCTGATCATCGGCACGGACGCGCACTCGACCTCGGAGCTCGCCGTTCGCCGCTACGGCATCGCGATGGCGCGGCGGGCCGGAGCCGCGTCCGAACGCATCGTCAACTGCCTGCCGCTCGCCGAGGTTCGGGCGATCCGGCAGGCGGCGAAACGTCGGGGTTAGCGGAGCGCCGGATCCTGCAGACGCGCCTTCAAGTCGTCGGCCAGGCGCCGCAGGCGGTTGGCGGTCTGCGGATCGACGGTCCTGTCGGCCCGGCCGGTGTCGATCGTGGCGATGAACGCGTCGAGTGCGCTGATCGCTCCGGGGAAGTCGCCATCCTGTGCCAGCGTACGCACCGCGCGGATCTGGGTCGTGGCCGACGTCGCCGTCGCACCGCTGATCTGGCCGACGAAGACTGCGGCGTCCACCTGGTTCACGAGGCCGGTCGTCAGTCCGACGGTCTCGGGGCGCGCACCGGCCGGTGCCACCAGCTGCAGAGCGGGGTCATTGGCCGCCGCGAAGGTCTCGTTGCGGCCGATGCTTGCGGCCTTCAGCGCACCTGACGCGTCACGCAGTGCAATGGCGACAACCTCGTCGCCGACCGACAGCGCTGCGATGTTCATGGTGCTCGGGGCCGCCATGGTCATCTCGACCGGCAACACCGGATCCGATGTGCCGTCGATCGTGATGGTGCGACGTGTGGTGGAAATCGCCGTGATCGCTCCGGACACCGGAATGGTCGCGACCGAGCCGATCACGCGCACCGGTGCGGACGACGTGAGCATCCCGCCCCGAATGCGAACTGGGACGGTCACGATCGATCCCAGTCGCGGTGCGGCCGTTGCGTGGGGGCGAAGCGAGCCGGTGACGGCCGGAAGGCCCATCGGTGTGATGATGGTCACGATCCCGCCGGTCGTGGCGATCGCGATGGCGGTTCGACTGCGCGTGAGCACCACACCGCGGATGCGGACCGTGCTGCTCGATCCGATGCGATCGAGCGGAGACGACAAGGTGCCGTTCAGGCCCCACTTGATACCCCATTTGATGCCGCTGGGCGCGCGACCCCACTTGATCCCGCTGATCGGTGCGCCCCACTTGATGCCGCGAATGCGCACGCGTGTTCCGGTGCGACCCGAACGCAGCGCATGGATGGCCTTCATCTTCCCCGACGCAACCGCGACGATGACCGTCTGCGACTCGGCGCGGTAGCCCACGATCACACCCTGACGCACGCCGAGCGGCTGCATCCGGGTCGTGGTGGTCTGCGCCGTCGCACCATGGGCCACGCCGAGCACGATGCCCGCCGCGACGATGGTCGTGACCGCTCGCACGTTTCGCCGTGAGTGGGACATCGGATGACCTTCCATGGTTTTCATCCCTTTACACGGTAGCGCAGCTTTTTGCCTGCTCAAACGTGCGTCATCTGCCGGGGTCATCCCGTCACCGCCGAACGCTGAACACGCTTCTTCGGAATGATGCGCACCCAGGCGCCATCCCTGGCGACCGGGGCGTTGGCGCCGGCAACGGATGCCACGCAGCCGCGGATGCGCTTGGCGGAGGTCGGGTCGACCTTGAATCGCACCCGGACGGTGCGCGTCGCACCTGGCGCCAGGCTGCCGATGTTCCAGATCAGGCGGCCGTTTCGCACCCGGTATGAGCCGCTCGGCACGAGCGAGACACCGTAGGGGATGCAGTCGGTGATCGTGACTGCGGTGGCGGTGGCCGCTCCGGTGTTGCCGATCTTGATGGTGAACGAGAACACGTCGCCGGACCGAACGACCGCCGGTCCGGTCTTTGAGATCGAAAGCCGGGTCGGAATGATCGCCGGGCTGGCGGTGAGCGTCGCGGACGCGATGTCATCCTCGCCCGAAGCACCGTTTCCGGGGGTCGAATCCGGGTCGGCCACGTTGGACGCGGCGATCTCCGCCGTGTTGACGAGTTGGCCCGTCGCCGTGATCTTGACGCGGATCGCGAGTGTGGCGCTCGAGCCGGACGCGACCGTACCCACAGCCCAGACGCCCGTGGTGTTGTCATAGGTGCCCTGGCTGGCCGTCGCGGAGACGTATCCCGCCGCAATCGGGTCGGACACGGTGATTCCCGTCGCCCGCGACGGTCCGAAGTTGCTCACGCGCAAGTTGTAGGTGACGATGTCGCCGACACGCGGTGCAGAGGCGCTTACAGACTTGCTCAAAGACAAGTCCGAGAGCGGCGGGCGCACGGTGATGGTCGCCTGGGCGGTGTCGTCGCCGGTGCCGTCACCAGGCGTACTGTTCGGATCGCGAGTCTCGCTTGCAGTGACCTCAGCAGTGTTGACGGTCGTGCCCTCGGTGTTCGGACGGGCGACGATCGTGAGCGTGTGGGTTCCGACCGGGACGGTGGCGAGATGCCATGTACCGGCACTGAACGTGCCGCGACTTGCTGACGCGGAAACAAGGTCGAGCTCAGACGGCAGGTTCTCTGCGACGTCCACGTTGGTGGCGGCGTCGGGGCCGGCGTTGGTGAGGGTGATGGTGTAGGTCACACTCTCACCGAGACGCGGGCTCGAATCAGATGCTGACTTGCTCAGAGACAAGTTCGCCTCGGGGACATCCACGTTGGCGACTGCCGAGCCGTTGCCCGGGGTCAAGTCGGTGGTCGCACTGGTCACCGTCGCGGTGTTCGTGATCTGGGTCGTGTCATCGACCGTCGCCTGGATCTCAACGGTTGCCGTGGCCCCGTCGGCCAGGTCGCCGATCGTCCACTCGCCGGGTGTCGCATCCATCGCCGGCGTGCTCGAGACGAAAGTGAGTCCGGCGGGCAGCGAGTCGTGGATCACGACGTTGCAGGCAGTGTCGGGGCCGTTGTTGGTCACCGTGAGGGTGTAGGTGACGGTGTCACCGAGCGACGGCGACTGGTCGTTGACCGTCTTGCGGATCCGCACATCAGCATCCGGCACGTTGACTGTGGCCGCGGCCGAGTCGTTGGTGTTATTCCCGTCGAGGGAGGTGCTCGTGACAGTGGCGGTATTGGTGATGGCGGTCGCCGCGTCCACTGTGGCGGTCACGGTCATCGTCTCGGTGGCGCCATTGGCCATCGACCCGAGCGTCCATGTGTCGCCGCTGACGGTTCCCCGCGTGGTGGTCACACCGCCGGGTCCGACGGTGAGTCCCGCCGGGATCGCGTCGGTGACGACGACTCCGCGGGCCACGAGCGGGCCGTTGTTGGTGGCGGTGATCGTGAACGTGACGGTGTCGCCGAGTTCCGGTGTGGCGTTGTCGACGGTCTTGGTGACCGCGATGTCGGCGTCCGGCACATCGACCGAGGCGCTGGCCGAGTCGTTGCTCGAATCCGAATCGGCGGCGTCGCTGTCGACGGTGGCCCTGTTGGTGATGTTCGACGGATCGGTGACCCGGGCGATCATGGTGAGGGTCTCGGTTGCGCCACTTGGCACGGCGCTGATGGTCCAACGACCGGTTGCGGCACTGTAGGTGCCCGCCGTTGTCGTCGGGGTGCCGACGAGGGTGAGTCCGGCGGGCAGCGCGTCGGTGACGACGACGTTGCGTGCCGTGTCGGGACCGGCGTTGGCCACGGTCACCGTGAAGGTCACGTCGCCGTTGAGCGCCGGGGTGGCGTCATCCACGGTCTTCGTGACCGACAGGTCGGCGTCCGGTCCGTCGATGGTGACGGCATCGGAGTCGTTGCCGTTGGTCGGGTCGGCGGCATCCGACGTGACCGTCGCGGTATTCGTGATGGCGCCGGAGTCGGTGACACGCGCCCGGATGGTGAGGGTCGCCTGTGCGCCGCTTGCCAGGGAGCCGACGTTCCATGTGGGATCGCTGTAGCTGCCGGAGCTCGCGCTCGCCGACACCAGGGTCAGACCGGCCGGAAGCGCGTCATCCACAGCCACGGCGGGGGCCGTGTCAGGACCGGCGTTCGACACGGTGACGGTGTAGGTGACGATGTCGCCGATGAGCGGCGCCGTGCGGTCGACGGTCTTGGTGACCGACAGATCCGCGTCAGGCACGTTGACCGTGACGCTCGCGCTGTCGTTGGCGCTCGCCGGATCGATGACGTCGCTCGTGACGGTGGCGGTGTTGGTGATGGCGGTCGACTCGGTCACGCGGGCGTCGATTTCGAGGGTCGCCGTGGCGCCGGATGTCAGGGTGCCGATCGTCCAGGTGGGCGCGGTGTAGGTGGTCGCACCGCTCGGGCGGGCATCGACCAGGGTCAGGCCGGTCGGGAGCGCCTCGTTGACCGCAATGCCGGTGGCGACGTCCGGACCGCCGTTGGTCACGGTGAGCGTGTAGGTGACGACGCCATTTGCCGCCGGTGTCGCGTCGCTCACCGTCTTTGTCATCGCGAGGTCGGCCTCGGGGATGTCCACGACGGCCGTCGCGACGTTCGCGGTCGGGTCGGTCAGGTCGCTGGTCGCGGTCGCAGTGTTGGTGATCTGCGTGGTGACGTCCACCGTCGCCGTGATGGTGAGTGTCTCGGTGACGCCGTTTGCGACCGTTCCGAGTGTCCACGCCCCGGTTGCGGCGTTGTAGGCGCCGGCCGTCGCCGAGGAGCTGACGTAGGTGAGTCCGGCGGGCAGCTGATCGGTGACCGCGGTGCCCGTGGCGGCGTCGGGGCCGTTGTTCGTGAGGGTGATGGTGTAGGTGACCTGGTCGCCGATGGCTGCCGGGGTGCTGTCGTCCACCGTCTTCGTGAGTTCGATGCCGGCGACCTGGCCGTCAACGTCCGCGCTCGCAGTGTTGTTGGCTGTGGCGCCGTCTTCTTGGTCGGCCGAGATCGTGGCCGTGTTGGTGAGCGGCGCCCCGTCCGTGACGGTCGCGACGACGGTGAGCGTCTCGCTTGCGCCATTGGCCATCGCACCGATGGTCCAGGCGCCGGCGGTGTAGGTACCCGCCGTGGCGTTTGCGGACACAAGCGTCAGGTTGGCAGGCAGGACGTCTGCCACCGAGACGCCCGTCGCGGCGAGCGGTCCCGCGTTCGTGGCGGTGATGGTGAAGGTCACGTTCGTGCCGACGGGCGGTGTTGCGGCGTTGACCGTCTTGGTGACGCGAACGTCGGTGTCCGGCACGTCGACCTGCGCCGAGGCGGTGTTGTCGACCGGCGTCGGATCGACGGTGTTGGCGGTCGCGGTCGCCGTGTTCGTGACCGGGCTCAGGGTGTCGATTGTCGCGGTGACCGTCAGTTCGCGCGTCTCGCCGCTCGGAATCGATCCGATGGTCCAGACGCCGCCCGTGTAGGTGGTGCCCGTCGGGGCGCTCGAGCTGACCAAGGTCATGCCCGACGGTAGGGCGTCGGCGACGCTCACACCCTTGGCCTCGTCGGGTCCGTCGTTGGCGACGCGCACCGTGAAGGTGACGGTGTCGCCCAGGTTGGCCGGCGCCGCATCATCAACGAGCTTGCTGACAACCAAGTCGGCCGTTGCGCCCGAGATCGCCGCGCTGGCGCTGTTGTTGGCCGGCACCGTGTCGTACTGATCAGCGGTGACCGTGGCCGTGTTGACCTGTGCGTCCGGACTGTCCACCCGTGCGGTGACCACGATCGTCCGGCTGTCGCCACTTGCGAGAGCGCCGACATTCCAGAAGCTTCCGAGCGCGTTGGCGCCGGTGGCCGGCGGATTCGCCGTCAACACTGTGATGCCACTCGGGAACATGTCGTTGACGACGACGCCGGTCGCTCCGTCCGGACCGTTGTTGGTCGCGGTGACGGTGTAGGTGACGGTGTCGCCGATGGCCGGCTTCGCGTCATCCACCGTCTTGGTGATCGACACGTCGGCGGCCGTCGGGTCGATGGTCGCGTCGTCGGCGTTGTCGGCCGTGTCCGGGTCGCGCTGATCCGCATCCACCGTCGCGGTGTTGGTCACCGGATCGGAGGTCGCCGCGGTTGCCGTGATCTGAAGGGTGGCCGACGCGCCATTTGCGAGCGAACCGACGGTCCAGACACCGCTCACCGCGTTGTATGCCCCCGCCCCGTCGTCGCTGACGTAGGTCAGACCCGACGGCAGCTGATCGTCCACGACCACGCCGGTGGCGGTATCGGGGCCGTTGTTGGTCACGGTGATCGAGTAGACGACATCGTCGCCCTGGCGCGGGGTCAGGAAGTTGACGGACTTGGTGAGTGCGACGTTCGACGACTCCGCGGTCACGCTCACCGAATCGGTGTCGTTGCCGGGAACCGAATCGTCGTTCGGTGAGCTCACCGTCGCCGTGTTTGTGATGGCACCCGGCACGTCGACCGTGGCGATGATGTGCAGGGTGCGAGTCGCCCCGTTCGGCACGCTGCCGACCTGCCACACACCGGTGGTCGCGCTGTAGGCGCCTGAGCCGTCGTCGCTGACATAGGTCAGCCCGGCGGGCAGCAGATCGGTGACCGTGGTGGTCGGCGCAGATGCGTCGGGTCCGGCATTGGCAACGGTGAGGGTGTACGTGACCGAGTCGCCGATGCGTGCCGGTGAGGAGTCGTCAACCGTCTTGGTGAGCGACAGATCCACCTGTGGCACGTTGACCGTCGCCGAATCGGCGTCGTTGACGGAGCTCGGGTCGAACTGGTCGGAGCCGGTGATGGATGCGGTGTTCGTGACGGGATCGACGGTGTCGATAGTCGCGGTGACTGTGAGCGTGGCGCTTGCGCCGCTTGCAAGCGTGCCGACGTTCCAAGCGCCCGTCGCCGGGGTGTAGGTGCCCGCGCCGGTGTGGCTGACGTAGGTCAGACCGCTCGGCAGCTGGTCGGCCACCTGGATGGCCGAGGCGGAGTCGGGGCCGTTGTTCGTCACGACGACCGTGAAGGTGACGGCGTCGCCGACGCTGTCTCTTATACACATCTGACGCTGCCGACGAGCGATCTAGTGTAGATCTCGGTGGTCGCCGTATCAT
>CALMXK010000006.1 GCA_937871165.1 uncultured Actinomycetes bacterium | reverse complement strand
TCAAGCAGAAGACGGCATACGAGATTCGCCTTAGTCTCGTGGGCTCGGAGATGTGTATAAGAGACAGGGTCTGGGCGCTGCGCTTGATCGACTCGATCTCCGCGTGCGTCAACTCGGTGACGGCGGCGATCTCCTCGATGCTCGGCTCACGTCCAAGCTCCGACACGAGCTTGCGCTCAGCACGGCTGATCTTGTTGAGCTTTTCGACCACATGCACCGGCATGCGGATGGTGCGACCCTTGTCGGCGATTGCGCGAGCGACCGCCTGGCGGATCCACCACGTTGCGTACGTCGAGAACTTGAAGCCCTTGCGGTAGTCGAACTTCTCCGCCGCACGGACAAGGCCGATCGTGCCCTCCTGGATCAAGTCCAGGAAGCCGAGGCCCTGATTGCGGTAGTTCTTCGCGATCGACACCACCAGGCGCAAGTTGGCCTCGACCATCTTGCCCTTGGCGTTCAAGTCGCCGAGCTCGATCTTCTTTGCGAGTTCAACCTCCTGACGAGCGGTCAGGAGCGGTACGCGCCCAACATCCTTCAAGAACAGCTGCAGCGAGTCGGTCGTTGACTCGGCCCGCAGGTTGAGCTTGCGCGGACGCTCAGCCTCCTCGGCGATTTCGGCTTCGCGCTGACGCGCGGCCTCGTCGTCCAGAAGTTCGATGCCGAGGTCTTCCAATTCGGCAGCGACAGCGTCCACAGACGGAGCGTCCAGATCAGCAGACTCGAGCGTCTGCTCCAACTGGCTCATTCCGAGGAACCCAAACTCCTGTCCGCGCGCAACCAAGGTGCGGACTTCGTCGTTCGTCATGAGTTCCTTCAGCTTCATCAATCCTCGTTTCTCATCGCCACGGCGGGTGCCGTGGCCACACTTCGAAAGTAATCGGACACGTTCGTGTCCTGGCACATCGTTGGGTTGACACCTTTTATCGGCTAAACAGGAAAAGTCCTTGAAACGGATTTTTCTGCAACCTCGGGGGGAGACATTTTGCAACCGCGGGGGAGACGTGCCGCCAACGTAGAGCGGATGCTCTCAATCCCTCTTTAGCTCCCGGTTAAGTACGGGTAGGTTGGGAGTGAAAGATTCCTGGGAGATGCCTGGGACGGGAGGCGGATCACTTGGTATTGGTGTTCCCACCTGCGGCAGTCGTCAAACGCTCCGCAACTTTACCGAGTGGCGAGGCCGGATCGATCGCTTGCACCTTCGCAAATGCGGCATTGGCCGTTTCGCGATCCTCCCGATAGACGGCGACCATGCCCTGGTTGAACGCGACCAGCTGACTTTGTGGATGCCGGGTGGCCAGTTTCGCCAGCAGCGGCGCAGATCTGTCCCGCCCCGACACGGTCGCGGCATCCACAATCAGCAGCCCCACCTGCGCGTCCAACCGGTTGGGGTCGAGCGCGAGCGCCCGCCGGTAGTCGAGGATCGCTCCTGCGTAATCCTGCTGGTAGTGGCGAGCCGCACCCAGATCGACCCACGCCTGCGGCGTGTTGCGCTCAATCGCCAAGTTCTGCAGGACGTCAACCTGTTTTGCCGCCGACGCGGCGGCGACAGCTTCGGCAGGGAGGTCCCGATCGAGGGTGAGCGTCAAGGGTGGCAGGTTCGGATCAGGTGCCGACGCGCGCTCCGCGGGGCGTGGATCGTTGGTCAACCCCGACGCGACGACGGCCACCAGGGCCACAAGCACCGCCCACACGCCGAGCGCGATCGCCACACGAGCAGGAACCACACGACGATCTGGCTGGGAGGCCTCGGACATATCGGTGCATCCTGACCGGCGGGCGCGGCGGACTCAACCCACGGATGCCCCGGGAGCGGATGACAACCGCAACGCACAAGAACGTTCAGGTTCGTTGGAAAGTTGCCGATGGGACACCTGCTCCCCCCGCCTCGACCTCTCGGACAGACGATGATTGATCTCGGACGCATCCTTCGCTACGCCATCGATCAAGGCGCCAGCGACATCCATCTCAAGGTTCCCGCACCACCGGCACTCCGGCTGCACGGGTCCCTGGAACGCATCCCGAAGGCGCCGCCGCTTCGGTCCGAGGACACAGAGCGCTTCCTCAAAGAGATGCTCGCCAAGTATCCGGAAAAGCTCGAGGAATTCGATGAGACGGGTGGCGCGGACTTCTCACACGCACGTGAAGGCGTCGGTCGCTTCCGCGTCAACGCCTTCCGTCAGCGCGGCTCCGTCTCGCTCGTCATGCGTGCCGTGCCGTTCAAGGTTCCGGAGCTGTCCGAGCTGAACCTGCCGCCGTCGGTGCGGGCCCTTGCGGAGGAGGAGCGCGGGATCGTGCTCGTGACGGGCACCACCGGTTCCGGCAAGAGCACCACGCTCGGCGCCATGATCGACCACATCAACCGGACGTCGAAGAAGCACATCGTCACGGTGGAAGACCCGATCGAAATCCTGCACAACGACCGGATGTCGATCATCAACCAGCGCGAGGTCGGTATCGACACCGGCTCATTCGCGGACGCCATGCGGCGCGTCATGCGCCAGGACCCGGACATCATCCTGGTCGGTGAGATCCGCGACCTGGTCACCATGGAGACCGCGCTGAACGCGGCCGAAACCGGCCACCTGGTCTTCAGCACCCTCCACACCCTCGACTGTACCGAGACCGTCAACCGTGCCATCGGCTTCTTCCCGCTCCATCAGCAGATGCAGGTGCGCGCCATGCTCGCCGGCACGCTGAAGGGCGTCATCTCGCAGCGCCTCGTCAAGACCCAAGGCGGCGCAGGCCGCGTTCCGGCCTGTGAGATTCTCATCACCACTGGCCGCGCCCGAGACTTCATCATGGACCCGGAGCAGACCGGCAACATCAGCGAGGTCATCCGCGACGGCGAGTTTTACGGCATGCAGACGTTTGACCAATCACTGTTCGGTCACGTCAAGGAAGGGCTCATCACGGTGGAAGAGGCGGTTCGCGCCGCGTCGAGCCCGCATGACTTCAAACTGATGCTCGAGGCCGGTGCGGCACGTCGCGGCGAGCCCATCGAAGCGCTCAACGGCGTCGAGGCCTGAGTCACTCGCATGTGATCGCGGTGCCGTCGTACGGTCGCTTGACCGTCGGCGCGCTGCGACCGGATCGCGCGGCCTGACGGACCCGTCCCGATCGGCGTGTGTGTCAGAAAGGTGACACACTTCACCGAGGTGATCCGATCCGGGTCGCCCCATGCTGCTTTTGTCTGAGAACGGGACCGCACTGATCATGAGCGACGATCATCCGCAGGACGAGCACGCCGCCGGCGAATGCCCGGTCGTGCTCACGGCTCGCGTCGTGTCCGGCAAGTGGACTCTGCTCGTGTTGCGCGATCTGGAGTCCGGAGCGAAACGGTTCACGGAGCTGGAACGGTCACTGTCCGGAATCAGTCCGCGGACGCTGTCGCAACGACTGCGCGCACTTGAGGGTGAGGGCATCATCGCCCGCCGGGCGTACTGCGAAACTCCGCCACGTGTGGAGTACAGCCTGACGGAGAAGGGCGCCGCCCTCTTGCCGATCGTGGCAGCGATGCGCGTCTGGGGCGAGCAGTGGGGTACCGATCACAGTCACCTCGCCGGGAACACCGACCCGGTGGAGCAACCGCATTCCGCGGTGGCATAACGAACTCTCGAAGGAGCTCATAAATGGGTTTGGATGACATTGTCAAGAAGGCCAAGGAAGTTGTCGGCGACGCGGTTGACACCGTGAAGGAGAAGGCTCCGGGAATCGTCGACAACATCAAAGAAGATGTTGGCGAGCTCAAGGACATCGCCACGGGCGAAGGCAGCATCTCGGACAAGGCCAAGGCGGCCTTGGATGCAGTCAAGGACCACGGTGGCGACGACGCCGCCAAGCAGTAGCTCCCAGCTGCGCGAAGTGTGACCGTCGGCCGCCCCACCGGGCGGCCGATGTCGTTAACCCGGTCTGCGGGAGCGCAGGAACCGCAGCGGGAGATAGAGCGTGTGCGGAAGACGTCGGGCCAGCGAGGTCAACAGATCGTGCTTGCCGTCCTCGTCCAGCAGACGACCGATGTGGGTTCGTCCGAACAGGTTCCAGGCCGCGTCGACATCCGCCATCGGCGCAGCGAACTGGACGTCCCGTTCCTCAGGACGCAACATCGTGTGGTCGGCGAAGGCCCGGGCGTCGTCCGGCTCCAGGGGAATGCTCGCAAGCGACGCCCGACCGACGAGTGCTGCGGGGGCATGGCGGGTGACCACTGCGATCACGGCGCCCATGAATGCCGAGTCGACGGGGCGCAGCCGGTCGAAGGCGGTGACGCTCGCGACAAACCGTCCACCTGGACGCAACACCCGCCGGATCTCACCGATTGCGGCGCCGAGGTCTTGGAACTCTTCGAGTGAGAGGCTGGCGACGACGCAGTCGAAGCTCTTGTCGTCGATCCCGTTCATGCGTTCGGCCCGGCCCTCGATGAAGGCCATCGGGATGTCCTGCGGCGCACGCTCACGGGCGATCTCGAGCGCACGGCGGCAAGGGTCGATGCCGACCACCATGCCGTTCGGGCCGACGATTTCACCGGCCGCGCGCGCAGCGCCACCAGACCCGCACCCGACGTCGAGGACGCGCTCGCCCGGCGTCAACGATGCCCAGGCGAGCAGGCTGCGGTACAGGTGTGCGCCGCCGTTTCCGAGCAGCGGTGCGATGGTGTCCTCGGTGGCGGTGGGGTCCACGGCATGGACCGCAGTGAAAAATGCCGTAGCGAGCGGCCCTTGCAACCGTTCTCCCGCGACGATCCGCGCGCGGACCTCCGCAAGACGCTCAGCCGGGTCGTCAGAGGTGATCTCGGGTGCCGTCGCCGTGGTCAAATGGTGACCCACCCCGTCTCGACCGGCCCGTCCGGGTGATCGATGCGCAGACTGATGGGCCCGGCCGGGATGTCCTCCAGGCGAAACCGCCCGAGCTCATCCGACGATGCCGCGACCTCGCGCGTGCCGAGTCGCACCGTCACATCGGTGCTCGCTCCGGGAACGACCTGTCCGAGGATCGTGCGACCACCGCCGTCCAGAACGACCTCGACCTCGATGGTCACGCCGTTTGGTGACTCGAAGGTCAGTGCACGCCAGCCCGAGTCGGTTCCACGGGTGCCCACCAGGTGGTGGTCGATGGCGGAATCCTCGAGGAGCGCGGCCAGTTCGGCATCGATCGTCCGCCAGGCGATTGCCGAGCGAGCGGCCATCGTGACCTGCCACGGGACCGGATCGACGGTCCGCAGGACGGCACCCAGTTGCGTGAGCAGTTTGTCATCCGCATCCATACGAATCACAGTCTCCCATTCGGTCAGGGGGTACGCGGCACGGGAGCCACATCTAACGAGAGTCGCAAAACATGATGGTGATACATGGCGGTCAGTCGATGCCTTCTGCGGCGAGTTCCACACGAAGGCGGTCCAGGCAGCGTTGACGTGTCGGGCCGATGCTGCCGATCGGCATCTGGAACGAGATGCTGATGTCGTCGTAGCTCGGCGGCGGATCGGCCGAGAGTGCGCGAAGCAGGTGCTGACAGCGTTCGGAGATCCGCGAGAACGCGCGCCACAGTGCGGTGTCGCGTTCAACGCGCAGCAGGTCAGTGTCGACCTCGGGCTGCGGCTCCGTCGCCGCACGATCAAGTGCCGCGTCGTCGTCGGTCGGAATGGTGCGTCCGCTGACCCGCAGGTGGCGCAAACATTCGTGACGTGCCGTGGTCGCAAGCCATCCGCCCAGGCGTGCCGGATCCTGGATGCGATCGAGATGCTCGACCAGTTTCAGCCAGGTGGTCTGGGTGACGTCCGCCGCATCGGCGCTGCTCAGGCGAAACCCCCGGACGGTGGACCAGACCAACCCTTGGAACTGTTCGATGATGGCGTCCCAGGCAGCCTGGTCGCCTGAGGCGGCTCCCTGAACCAAACGGGCCATGTGTGTTGACGACACCATCACTTCCATCCTAACCACCCGCCTTGGCGGCGTCAGGCTCCCTGGTAGGGCAATGGTGTCGCGATCGCCGCACCGAAGTCGGCCAGATGCATGCCCGAGCGGACAAGATCAGCGGCGGCTTCGCGGGGGGTGCGCCCCTGCGACGACACGGCAATCAGTCCGGCGACTGTCTCCTATACACATCTCCGAGCCCACGAGACTAAGGCGAATCTCGTATGCCGTCTTCTGCTTGAAAAAAA
>CALMXK010000005.1 GCA_937871165.1 uncultured Actinomycetes bacterium | reverse complement strand
TTTTCAAGCAGAAGACGGCATACGAGATTCGCCTTAGTCTCGTGGGCTCGGAGATGTGTATAAGAGACAGTTCGTGATGCAAAGCTGGGGTGCTGCGAGTTCAGCGGCCATGATTCTCCTTCGAGGAACGTGGCCAGTCTACTCAGCCCTCGGGCTCTTCCCGCCATCTCGGTTGTGTGTCATGGTGGTGTCAAGGTCGTTCGTGTCCTTCTTTGACGACGTTCGTTGCGTCACCCTCGAACGGCTGAAGGAGGACGTATGCGAAATACCCCCATGCCGAAGAAACGGCGCATCGCGCTGGTTGCCCACGACACGCGCAAGGCTGAGCTTGTCGACTGGGCCGTGTTCAACCGCGGGACGCTTGCGCGCCATGAGTTGTTTGGCACGGGAACGACCGGCGGCTTGGTTTCCGAAGCGCTCGATCTCGAGGTTCACCGGTTTCTGTCCGGACCGCTGGGCGGCGATCAGCAGATCGGCGCGGCGATTGCCGAGGGGCGTCTGGATCTGTTGGTGTTCTTCTGGGAGCCGCTTGAGTCTCAGCCGCACGATGTGGATGTGAAGGCGCTGCTACGGATCACCGTCGTCTACAACGTGCCGGTGGCGTGCAACCGGGCGACGGCGGACTTCATCTTGTCGAGCCCGTTGATGGCGAAGGACTACACGCCGTTCGAGGCGGCGTCGATCGCACCTGAGGTGGTGTAGCGCGCGACACTATGAGTCGCGCGGCATCACCTCTGGGCCGATGCGTTCGCGGATGAGCGGCAGCACGTCGTCGGGCTCGGGGTAGCGGCCGATCATCTTTTTCCAGAAGATCAGCTCACCGTCCACGTGGATGTCGAAGATTCCGCCGGTTCCGGCGACGATCTCCAGTGACGCCACGGTTGCTCCCCACCCTTGAAGTATCGGCGCGACCAACCTGGCCGCGTTCGGGGCGGCCCCTCAGGGCACGCAGTATTCGATCCGGATGTGGTGCGTCGGATTGATGACCATGCGGGAAGTCTTCCACACTTGCCCGCTACGATCCGGTGCGATGTCGGCCAGGACCCCACAATGCGACTGATCGTCGCTCGCTGCGAAGTGATCTACGCCGGCCGGGTGTCGTCCGTTCTGCCGATGGCGACCCGACTGATCATGTGGAAGTCCGACGGCTCGATCATGGTCCACTCGGATGCCGGCGGGTACAAGCCTGAGAATTGGATGACGCCGCCCACGCGCATCGTCGAGGAGGACGCGGCGATCATCGTCGAGAAGGGGCCGGCCTCGCGCGTCGAACGCCTGGAGATTCGCATCGAGGAGATGATCTCCGACTCCGCGCATGACATGGGTGAAGCCGCGCGACTGGTGAAGGACGGCGTGGAGCGCGACCTGCAGATCGCCCTCGCGGACGCCCCGCAGACCCTTGGCGAGGGGATGAAGCTCGTTCGCCGGGAGTATCCGACCCCCATCGGTCCGGTCGACCTCATGTGCATCGACACCGACGGCTACGTGGCCGTCGAGGTGAAGCGTGTGGGGACCATCGACGCGGTGGAGCAACTGACCCGCTACCTGGAGTACATCCGCGCCGAGCACGGCATGGAGGCCTGCCGCGGCATCCTGGTGGCCGAGTCGATCAAGCCACAGGCCAGGACCCTGGCGCGCAGCCGTGACATGGACTCGCTGGAGTTGAACCTAGCGGAGCTTCGCGGCCTGAAAGAGCCGGACCTCAAGCTCTTCGGCTAGCGGTTCGGGGCGGTTTCAGGCGCTGCGCGACGCCTGCAGCGGGTACGAACAGAATGTGTCGTACCGTCACATCCTCCGCGGCAGGTGGTCGTTTAATTGCCATTTGGCACTCGGCGAGTGCCAAATGGCAATTAAAACCCCGTCATTGCTGGGTTCCCGAGAAGTGGGGAGCGGCGGGAGGCGTGCCGGGGGGTCGATCACCGGTCCCGAACACCGTGTGGCGAAACTGTGTCGTGGCCGCTGTCGGCCCGCGACGTCAGAACGAGACGTCGTGGGGGTGGCTCTCCTTCAACCCGGCGGGGGTGATGCGAACAAACCGCGCGAGCTGCTGCATCTCGGCAATCGTCGTAGCGTTCGAGTAGCTCATTCCCGAACGCAGGCCGCCGACCAGTTCCGCAACGACGGACTCGGCGCTGCCGCGAAGCGGCACCACAGCCTCGACACCTTCGGGGACGACCGGCAGGAACTCGGTCTGATCGCCCTGGGCGATCACCTCACGCGCATCGCCGTCGATGGCACGGCGAGCGGCGGCGGCTCCGGCCGAGGCCATGCCGCGAAAGACCTTCACCCGTGTGCCCCCGCGGTTGACGACGGTTCCCGGGCTCTCCGGGCAACCCGCCAACATGTTGCCGATCATGATCGTATCCGCACCGGCACCGACGGCCTTGGCCACGTCGCCTCCGGCACGGATGCCGCCGTCGGCGATGATCGGCACACCCGAGTCGCGGCACGCAGCAGCGCAGTCAAACACCGCCGTCAGCTGGGGCACCCCGACACCGGCGACCACGCGCGTGGAGCAGACCGACCCGGGCCCAACGCCCACCTTGATCGCGTCGGCGCCGGCGTCCACCAGATCGCGCGCACCCTCGGCGGTCGCGACATTGCCGGCCACGACCTCCGTGGTTCCACTCACCGACCGCACCGCCCCGACCGCGCTGAGCGCCTGCTCCATGTGGCCATGGGCGATATCGAGCACGAGCGCGTCGGCACCGGCCTCGACGAGTGCCTGTGCACGCTCCAAGTGATCGCCGCGAACGCCGATGGCGGCGGCAACCGCCAGTCGGCCCCGCTCGTCCTTTGTCGCGAAAGGTCGCTCCTTGCGCTGAAGGAGGTCCCGCATCGTGATCAGTCCCGCGAGTCTGCCCTCGGCGTCGACGAGCGGCAGCTTCTCAATGCGGTTGTCGCGCAGCATGGCCGCGGCGCCATCCTCGTCAATCCCGATGGGTGCGACCACCAGGCGGTCCTTCGGTGTCATCACCTGGCTGATCGGCACCGAGTGGTCCGTCCGAAGCAGCGTGTCACGACGTGTGAGCATCCCGACCGGGCGATACTCGCCGTCCACGACGACCAGACCGCCCGTCCCGCGGATCGCCATCTCATCGAGCGCGGCGCTCAGCGAGACGTCGCTCGGGACGGTGAACGGGTCATCGATCACGAGCGCTTCCGCACGCTTGACCCGCGCCACCTCGCGAACCTGCTCATCAATCGTCAGGAACCGGTGGATAACACCGATGCCGCCGGCTCGTGACATGGCGATCGCCATCGGGGCCTCGGTCACCGTGTCCATGTTCGCGGAAATCACCGGTGCGCGCAGGACGATGTTCCTCGTGAACCGTCCGGAGGTGTCGACGTCACTGCGCGACGCGATCGGGCTGCGCTGCGGCGCGAGCAGAACGTCGTCGTATGACAAGGCCATGGAGATATCAGATGCATTCACGCGACCGAGGATAGCCGACCTCCGTATCTGCGCCGGGTAGGCTCAGGCCATGCGAATGAAGGTTGCAACTATTGCCTGTGCCGTGATCGCCTGTTCTGGCGCGATCCTCGGTTGCGGTGGCCCGGGCTCGATCAGCACCGGCACGATCGAGGTTGGAACCAGAGTGCAACCAGAGCAGTACCTGGCCGACACACGAGGCGCCGCCGACGCCGTCGCGCGCTTTGCCGCAATCGTCAATGCGCTCCCGAAGCCGCTGACCCAAGCCGCGTTGGTCGGTGCTGCAGCCGAGATGGTCGATCCCCTGACCCGTGCGCAAGCGGCACAGACCCGGCTTGATGCGATGCGCCTCGAAGATCAGCGCTTGGAATCGCAGCGCGTGCGCGTGCGGGTTGCATCGGCCGCCGTGGTGCAGGCGATGGTCGCCATGCGGGCGGCCGCGGCCAAAGGCGACATGGCCGCCGCCAAAGCGACCGCAGCGCAGCTTCAAACATCAATTGCCGCCCTGCGAGCGCTCACCGAACCGATCGCCTCCCAGTAGCCCCGTTTCGTCGTTTCGCATCGCGGGAGTATCGTCCGACGGGTTGATGTCGCACGCCCACAGCGCGGACCGACGTACGGCCCGGTGGAGGCACGAGTGAGCCGAATCTCCGAGAACTGGATGTAATGCTGCGCCCGCGTGCTGCCGATGGAACACTTGGCGCCGGAGGGACAGACCGGCGGTCATCCCAACCATCTCGGACGGTGTCTGCGTGACTGAGACAACACTTCCACTCCTCATCGCCAGCCGGTCGCCCGCATTTGTCGAGGGGCTTCGCGTCTTCCTTCGAGGAACACCGACGCAACTTGCCCTGTGTCACACGGTGCATCAGGCGCTCACCCTCATGGAACGGCGCCTTCCCGGGCTGGTCCTCGTGGACTGGCACCTGGCAGATGCGCCCGGCACGGAACTCATGATCGAAGCTCAGCGACGCGGCCTGATGGCACCGATGCTGTGCTTCATCGAACCCGGCCCGTTCCGCTTGAGTCAAGAGACGCAGGCGATGGCCGCAGGCGCCTCAGGGTGCATTCTGTACACGTCGACGCGCGAGGCTGTCCTCGAATCGGTGGCCGAGGCACTCGACCGCCGGCTCGATCCCGAGGCCGCGAAGTCGATGGGTGACCTGGTCCAACGGACCGGGCCGCGAAACGTGCTTCTGACCCCGCAAGAACGTGTCGTGCTGCGGTTGATGCGCCAGCAGCTGACCTACAAAGAGATCGCCATCGAACTGTCCGTGTCGTGGCACACCATTCGAAGCCACGCGCAATCGATTCTCCGCAAACTCGGCATCCATTCACGTCGCGACCTTGAAACCTGGGACGCCCGCCTCGGTGCGGTCGCTCAGGAAGACGAAGTTACCGCCGCGTGAGTGTCCTGTTTGAACAAGAAGTGCAGGAAGTTCGGCTCGTTGCCGACGCGAACCAGGCCGACCGGAACTCCACCCGTCGCCGCGTGGTTGCCGGTCCAGCCGGCCTTGCGCTTCTGCTCGCCGGTGGCGGGCTCTTGATCCGCGTCACGCTCCTCGCATTCCACGAGGACGACATGACGGGTCGAGGCTGGCTGTTCACGGCAATTGCATGTCTACTCGCAGGAGTCGCGCTCGTCCTGATCGCGCTTCCACGAGTGGTCACCACCGGATCCGACAAGGACGGGAAGTCCGATGTCCCTGGTGGGCAAGCCCCCGAATAGGGGGTGACTGCGGTGGGCGGACGCTGGGAGGCCGCCGCCCACCGCAAGGGTTTTCCTCAGTTGGCCAAGGCCTCGGTGAGCTGAGCTTCACGCTCATGGACCGCCGTCCACGGGACGAGAATTTCACGTCCGTCAAGGACGACGTCGCCTTGGGACTTCAGCTTGCCGAACGCGGTCGTGACAGCCTCGCGGGACGCGCCCACGAGTGACGCCCACTGGGCGTGCGTCAGATCGAGGCTCAGTCGGATGCCGTCCTTGCCGGTGATGCCGAAACGCTCCGCCAACTGGTGCAGTCGGGACCGCAGCCGGTCTTCGACACGCATCTCACTGACGATCGCGATCGTCTGGGCGAGCATTGAACACCGCTCCGACAGGGCTCCGGCAAGGTTGCGCGCCAGGCGCGGGTACCGAGTCGACAGCGCTTCAACGGCGCGTGCCGGAAGCGGGGAAATTGCCGACGACTCCAACGAACACACGCCAGGCGCGACATTCGATCCGATCGTCGACCAGAGCGAACCCGGCTCCAAGATGGCAACCATCACCTCGTGGTCCGGCGAGATCCGCTCGAACAGGCCGACGCGGCCTTCACGAACGAGGAAGATGTGATCCAACCGGTCAAGGGGCGCCGGAGTCTCAGCGCCTTGCGGCCAGCGGATCATTCCGAGGCGCGACTCGAGCATGTCGAGGTCGGGCTCCGGCAAACCGGCGAACAGCTCCATCCTTCGAAGCGGGGGGCGGTCCGGGTGGTCCGCGAGGCGCAAGGGGGAGCGCTTTGCGGTCGGGCGTGGGATGGGTGTGATCGCTGCTGTTGACATGGGACCAGCCTTGCACCCGATTGTTAGTGTCGCGTGAAGGCACTGGTGCGATTTGTTGAGAAGTTGCAGTCTCCCGCGCGGCCGAAGAAGCGCGCAGTTCAGCTGATTTGCAGGGCGTTCGTTGTCCTTTGTGTGGCCGGACACGCGCTCGTCGTCGCTTAACCAAGTTTGTCGGCTGGGCGTGGGATCTCCGGAAAACGGTTGCGTGTTTCGGCCACGGGCACCCATTTCGGGAGTGCCGCAGGACGGCTGGCGACGATCCATGTCGGAGGATTTGCACCGAGTCGGTCGTTGGCGATGCCTACAATTGACGTGATGGCGCGTGACAGCCCGACGGCCGCAGTCCAGGACTACCTCAAGGCGATCTATCGGGTCGAGGAGGACAGCGGGCGCCTTTGGGTGAGCACCTCCGAGCTCGCGTCCTCGCTGGGGGTGAGCGCCCCGTCGGCGAGTGCGATGTTGAAACGGCTCTCCGGGCTCGGCTATGTCGTTGCCGGCGAGCGGCGCGGCGCATTCGCGCTCACAAGCGACGGGCGTGTGACCGCGCTTGAGGTCGTGCGTCGGCACCGGCTGCTCGAAACGTTTCTCGTGCAGCATTTGGGTGTGCCGCTCGCGGAGGTCCACCATGAGGCCGAGATCCTCGAACACCACATCTCCGTCGCCCTGGAGCTGCGGATCGCCGACGTCCTTGGCAATCCCGACCGTGACCCTCACGGCGACCCGATCCCGACCCGGGCCGGCGACGTGGATGACGTGCCTGCCACGACGCTCGCCGATCTTGCGGTGAACGCACGCGGTGTCGTTCACCGGGTTGGTGACCGCGATCCGTCACTGCTGCAGTCGCTCGAGCGCAGCGGGATCGTGCCGGGCGTGCGGCTGTGCATGGTGGCCCACGATCGCCATGGCAGCCTGCGCGTGCAGGTGGGCCCGGACGAGGTGCGTGTGCCGGTCGCCGCGGCGAAGGTTGTGCGCGTCAGTCCGGTGGAGTGAACGGCACCGACTCGTCGACCAGATCGTCCACCGTCAGGTCCATGCTCTGAAGGAAGAACGGCGTGACCATGTTCAGCGTGTGGCGACAGGCCGGGCAGATCGGCATCGGCGGGGGTGCGGTGAGCCCGGGCGTTTCGCCGCGTAGCGAGTAGCCGCATCCGTCATACATCCGGCAGGCGCCGCAGTTGCCCGCCTTCTGATCCAGGCGCACCAGATCGACTCCCGCCGCGGCGAGCTCGGCGCGGTAGCCGGCCTGCCGTGCGTGGTAGTCGGCCGCGTCCCTGGCGAGGCACTCCCTGGCTGCCTCCGTCCATCCCTCACGGATGGCGGTGGCAAACGGCTCAGGCGGATCATCGATCGTCCTGAACCGTTCGGTCCACGTGTCGATCTCCACGTACCAGTCCACCTGCGGGGTGTCGTCACTCATGGCCTGGTCCGTTGTTCCTGGTCGACATGTGCGACCGCCGGGCAACTCCCGATCAGCGGTGCGTCGCGGGAGTCGCCGGTCGCCATGATCGCGCCCTTCAGTGCCCTACGGCACCCAGTCGACTGGCACCGCCGCGGGAATCAGCTTGGCGGCTGCGGCACGGTCGAGCAACTCGGCGACGGCGGCACGTCCTTCGTCGCCGTAGTCGAGTGTCCGGTCGTTGACGTACATCCCGACGAACCGGTCGGTCAGGTCGTCGTTCAGGCCACGTCCGAATCCGCCGGCGTAGTCGAGTGCGTCGGCGCGGTGGTCCAAACCGAACTTGATGCTGTCGTAGAGCACCTTTGACAGGCGAACCATCGTCTCCTCGCCAAGATCGCGGCGCACCGCGTTCGCACCGAGCGGCAGGGGCAGGCCGCCAGTCAGCTCGTGCCACCACTCGCCCAGGTCCAGCACAAGCTGGAGACCCTGCTTCTGATAGGTCAGCTGGCCTTCGTGGATGACAAGACCCGCGTCGGCCTCACCGCGCTCGACGGTGTTCAGAATCTCGTCGAACGGCACAAGGATGGGATTGGCAACCTTGCCGATTGCAAGCTGAAGCTCAAGGTAGGCGCTCGTCCACAGACCTGGCACGGCAATGGTCTTGCCCGCAAGGTCGGCGACGCTCATCGGCTCGCGTGCGACGACGATGGGGCCGTACTGCTCGCCCATCGATGCGCCGTGCGGCAGCAGGCGGTACTTGTCCGCCAGGTACGCGTAGGCGTGCACCGAGATGGCGGTGACTTCGAGACGTCCCTCGACCGCCCAGCGGTTGAGCGTCTCGATGTCGTTCAGCTCGTGCTCAAACCGAAAGCCGTCCGTTGGGATCATGTCCTTCGCCAGTGCGTAGAACATGAAGGCATCGTCGGGATCGGGGCTGTGTCCAAGTCGGATGAGCTGATCGCTCACGGGCATCCTCACATCGAGTAGTCGCTGGAACCCGCGATCCTAGCGAGAAGTCCGACCGACACTAGAAGTTTGCGCCTCCGATGGGGACAATCCGCCCGTGTTCAAGTGGTGGCACAGTGACTGGCATATCCTCGAGCGCTTTCGCTTGCCGCTCGCCATGCTCGCGTTCGCCGGCCTGTACGGCGTGCTCGGCTACGTCTGGATTTTCGGTTGGAAGGTGATCGACGCGCTCTACATGACCGTCATCACGCTGACCACGGTGGGATATCGCGAGGTGGAGCCGGTCGAGACCGTCGGCGCCAAGTTGTTTACGATCTCGCTCCTGATCATTGGGATCGCGGCGGTATTCGCCGGGATCGGCGTGCTCGCCAACATGATCGGTAGCGGAGAGCTCTCCGGAATTGCGCGACGGCGGCGAGCCCGCCGGGAGGTGAAGGGTATGAACGATCACTACATCGTGTGCGCCTACGGACGCGTTGGTCGCGCGGTTGTGGGTGAGCTTCGTCGACAGGGTGTGCCGTTCGTGGTGGTCGACACCGACCCGAACTTGGAGGCGCGGTTTCAGAAGGACGGCGTGTCGCACGTGATCGCCGACCCGAGCGAGGAGCAGGTGCTGCTCGACCTTGGCGTGGAGCGCGCACAGGCGCTCGTATGCGCCGTCGACTCCGACGAGGTGAACGTCTACATCACGCTGACCGCGCGGGCGCTCAACCCGAACCTGACGATCGTGGCGCGCGCGTCGCGGCGCCAAACACGCCATGCGCTTGAAAAGGCCGGCGCGGACCATGTCATCAGTCCCTATGAGTTGAGCGGACGCCGGATGGCGTCGCTGTCACTTCGTCCGTCGCTCATCGACTTCATCGAGATGCTGACGGTCGGACCTGGCCTGCGTCTTGACGAGATCGTGGTGCGCGAGGGTTCGCCGCTTGTGGGGCAGGTGGTCGGCGACATCAAACAGCGCTACCAGGGAGTCACGATCCTGGCGCTCAAACGCGCGTCCGATGAAGAGCTTGCGGCGCCGCCTGACGAGTCGATGACGCTGGCTGCGGGCGACCTGGTGGTGGCGTTCGGCCCGCGGGTGGGGCTTGAGGCGATGGAGACCATCACCGCCTGACGCGCTGAGTCGCTAGTCCTCGTCCGGGGCGCGGCGCAGGACGCACATGCCTTCGCCTTCCGCGGCGAGCACTTCGCCGGGCAGGTGGATGGCGACCGTCGCGCGAAACGCTCGCTCCGACTGCTGGATCAGGCGGGAGCGCAGCGTCAGCTCGTCGCCGAAGGCGATCGGTTTGCGCAGCCAGTAGCGGACTTTGGCGGTGACGCCCCACAGGTCGTGCGGTGCCCCGGCGTAAACGAGCATCTCGTCCACGAGCAGGCCGATGACCCCGCCGTGCAGGCGATCCGGCCAGCCGCCGAGATCCGGGGTGGGGGTGAAGGTGGCGACCGCGTCGGTGCCGTCCTGGAAGATCTCCAACTGCAGGCCACGCGGGTTGGCGGGTCCACAGCCGAAGCAGTGGGGCGTCTCGTTTGCGTTCAGGCGGATGCGGTCGGTGGACATGGAGAAAGCATGCCACTCCGCTTGCGCCGCCGACCACGGCCGCGTCATTTGCCATTTGGCACTCGGCGAGTGCCAAATGGCATTCACTCGTATGCTCACGTCATTCACGAGGAAGGTTTGGGACGATGTCGACACAGCCACCGCTGACACAGATGGCCCACGGCGCCGGCTGCGGCTGCAAGATCGCGCCCGGGGTTCTGACCGAGATACTGGCGTCAATGCCGGTGCCGGTCGCCGATCCGAACGTGCTGGTCGGCAACCGTGACATGGACGATGCCGCCGTCTACCGCATGGATGACGGCACCGCGATCGTCGCGACGCTCGACTTCTTCACCCCGATCGTGGATGACCCGGCCACCTTCGGTCGGATCGCCGCCACCAACGCCATCAACGACGTCTACGCCATGGGCGGAACGCCGCTGTTGGCCCTGGCCGTCGTGGGGTACCCCAAGGACGGGGACCTGGACGTGCTTGGCGAGATCCTTCGCGGAGGCGTGGCGGCGGCTGCCGACCACGGCATCGGCGTGCTCGGTGGACACTCCATCGACGACCCAGAACCCAAGTACGGGCTGGCGGTCATCGGACGTGTTTCCCCGGACGCGGTGATGACCAACGCCGCCGGGCGTCCGGGCGACATCCTGGTGCTCACCAAGGCGCTTGGCACGGGTATCGCCGTGGCGGCGGCCAAGGCGTCGCAACCAGGCGCCGCCCATGCGGCCGCCGTCGCACAGATGTGCGTATCCAACCGCGCCGCGGCAGAGGCGGCGGGGGAGGTCGGCATCCGGTGCGCCACCGATGTCACCGGCTTTGGCCTCATCGGGCACCTGCGCGAGCTTGCCCTCGCAAGCGGAGTCGGCGCGGCGATTCGCATCGACAAGATCCCCCCGATCCAGGGCGTGCTCGAGCTGATCGCCGAGGGCAACCTGCCCGGCGCCATTGACCGAAACCGCGCGCATCTGGAGCAGTTCGTGGACTTCGACGACGGTGTGGTGGCTGACGCCCGCACCCTGCTGTTTGACCCGCAGACCAGTGGCGGGCTCCTGATCGCATGCCCACGGGCCGACCTCGATCATCTGCATGATGCGCTCCTGGCGCGGGGCGTGCGCGGCTGGCCGATCGGCCAGTTGCTGCCCGAACCCGCCGGTCGCATCGGGGTGATCTCGCCGTTGACCGCCCGGCGGGCGCGGGAAGCCCCGACTGAGACCAGGACCCAGTCGTAAGGACCGCGGCGCCTGGCAAGAGCCGTGGTACGATTGGCGGCAATGACTTCGCTCCTTATTGTCCTCCATTCGATCCTGTGCGTGATCGTGATCTCCCTGGTGCTGATGCATTCCGGGCGCGACGCGGGCCTTTCCGGGGCCTTCGGCATGGGCGGCTCCAGCAGCGGCTCGACCGCGATCGTGGAGAAGAACCTGACGCGGGCGACGATCGTCGCATCGCTTCTGTTCGCGCTCACCACCTACGGGTTGGATCACCTGCTCAAGTAGGCGCAGAGGGGCACAGCGCCGCCACTTTCAGGACGGACGCCACTCTTCACTGCCGCGGCCACGCACGGTAAGGTTCCCGACATGGAACAGAACATCTTCAAGCCCCTCGGCAAGCTCGGCTTGGCGGCTGTCGCCGTTGTCGTCGGCGCGATTGCGCTGTACCTCTTCGCCTGGCTGCACCTCTACGTCATCGCCGGCGTCGTCTGGCTGTTCCAGTCGATCTTCTAGGTCGGCCTGGGCGCTGACCCGTCGCGCGGCGCAGGAGTGCTCGCCGCGATGGATGGTTCTGTGGATTGCCATCGGTCACACGCCGTGCGCCGGTGATCTACGACGCATGGCTGCAGCAGGTCTGCGCTGATCGAATCCACGATCTTCGTCGACTGGGCTGGCGTCCGTGCACGGCGAAACAAGGTTTGGTTCGCGGCCCGTACCCGGTAGCGTTCGTTGCATGCGCACGAAAACGGTTCTCGTCTCCGCGGTTCTCGCCGCCGTCAGCTTTGCGTCGACGCTCGCAAACGGCGTCATCTATACGCCGACGCCGCTTCCGCAGTGCGCGGGGCTGGTGACGCAGAACTGCATCGTTTCGCTGACGCGAAACGGCTCACCCGAGACGATTTCGCGGGTTGACCCCGTGCCGTTTCACACGTTCGCGAGCAAGTCGACCCCGGGCGTGCACCCGGTGGCGCACCCGTTCGTGGACGTGCTGATCAATGCCACCGGCGGCCCCGTGGACCTGAACCCGGCCGACACCTGGCGGGTGGTGATCAACACCGGAAGCATGCAGCCGACACAGGTGTTCGGACGGATGCAGGGCATGGTCGTGGAGCGTGGCGGCAGTCTCACCACGGGGTACACCGTCGCCGTGACCGGCCGTCCGGTGCGCATGGCCTACACCGACTCCGGATGTGGCGGCACCGGCGTCTGCCCGTCGGTCGCGGACACGCTCAACACCGGCGTGTTCTCGTTCCAGGTGGACGACGCCACCGTGTTCTCCGACCTTGACGACCGGGCGGCCGTGAAGGGCTTCAACTTCGCCGCCTCCACAGACTGGGTGTCCACGCCGCCGCAGCTCGACTTTGTGACCAACACGATCAAGATCGACGTGGCCAACAGCCACTTCGAGCCGGGTGGAACCACCGTCTTCACCGGTTCGGCAGAGCTCACCCTGCCGTTTGCGATGCTGCGGCGTCTGTACGACGTGGATGCTCCCGCCACGTTGGTGCCAACCGTGTTCACGGTCTCGTCAGGTGCGCTGGGCGCGGCGACCAGCCTGACGGTGGACAGCGACTCTGTGCACGTCACCATCACCGGCCTGACGTTCTCGCGTCGGTCACTGCGGGTCGTGGGTCGCCCGGTGCCACGCCGACCGCGCAACATCTCGGCGACGCGCCCGGGATGGGATCGCGGTCGCATCCGCTTTGCGTCGGCACTGCCGCGCGGCAGCAAGGTGCGCGGTTACGTGGCGGTGTGCAAAACGACAGGCCTGCCGAAGGTCGTGAAGCGGGTGGCCGTGACCAACACCATCATTGTCAGCGGACTGCGTGCCGGGCGCCGGTACGGCTGCACCGTGCGGGCGACCAGTCGGGCGGGCTTGGGCGTCGCCACGACGGTGAGGATCCCGGCGCGGTAGCGACATGGTCTCCGGTCGGCTGTCGTCGCAACGCAAAGTCGCCATGACGATGGGCGCGCAGTAGTGTCCCCACATCGGTCACTTGAGCGGGGGACGAGATGAAACGCATTTGGATCGCATTGGGTCTGACGTTGGTTTCGGTGTCCACGGTGCTGGCGGTCAAGCCGCCGTCGGGCAGTGACGCGGGCTCGGGGCGGGTGTTCTTCCCCAACCCGGTGCAGCAAACTTGGCGACGAGTCGCTGACCGACCAGAAGGACGCCGACTACGCGGCGCTGCAGCCCGCCTACCGGACCGTCACGCTGCGCGACCTTGACGGCAGCGGGTTCCTGCGCGGCAAGTGGGCCAACATCGTCTCCGAGACCGGCAACCCCGCGTACTCGCCGACCAACACCTTCGACTTCAACCGCTCACAAGACGAGTTCGAACAGGTGATGGCCTACTACTGGATCACCGAGTCCCAGCGCTACATCCAGCGTCTGGGGTTCGGCGTGCCCGGCGGGCGCCGTCCGGTCAACATGGAGTCGCAGGACGTGCGCATCAACCAGTGGGGCGCCGACAACTCGTTCCAGACC
>CALMXK010000004.1 GCA_937871165.1 uncultured Actinomycetes bacterium | reverse complement strand
CGGCTGCGGTACGCGCGCAGGAGCTGTTCCAGTTCGCCGTCGTCGGCATCGTCCTCAGCCTGGGCGTACTTCTCGTCCAGTTCAGCCACCGATACGGCTTTGCCAATCGCCGTCAGCCGTTCAGCAAGTTCTGCCCGGACCATGGTGCAGCGCTGGTCCTGGGCATCTCTTGCCCGAGCCTTGGCAGTCTGCTCGTCCGACTCTTCGTCGATGAGCGGTGCCCAGGAGCCGTCGATCGCTTCGGCGATCCCGATACCCTGGGATTCCCCGCGCTCATTGAGCTCGTCCATGGCCAGGGCCATGGCGAGTTCCGGCGACTTCGGCAGCAGATTACACAGGCGGCGAATGACCGTCTTGAGGCCCATGGCAACGAAATGCGTGTCCCAGGGGCTCTCCTTGTGATCCCGCTTCGCCATCTGGTAACCACGCGACTTGTTGCGTACCTGCTCGACCTGTTCCGTCGACATCGCGTGGAAAGTGCGTGAGCCGTCCTTGAAAACGGCGACGGCGTAGAAACCGACGATCGGCCCTCGCTCCTCGTCGCCCGCTGGAAAGCCGTTCTGCTTCAACGGCTCGTGCATCAAAGTGCGATTCAGACCAAGCACGATGTCGAACTTGTCGTTGATCCGCACTTCGTGAGCGTAGACGTCCTGCACGATGCCGCTGTTGCGGGCGAGCTTGACGAGCCCCTGGTAACCCGGGATCAACTGACATTGACGACCGAACGGGACGAGGTGTGCTTCGCCCATCAGGCCGACTTCCAGGCCAAGCTGGCTGGACTGAATGACCGCAGCGAAGACGCTGCGCGGATCGGCTTCCGCCAGTTTCGGGTTCATCCGAAAAGCGGTCAGCGCGATTCGCGCCATACGCTCCGGACTCAGATGCCGGGGCAGCGCACGGGCGATCTCCCCCTTGAAGCGTTCGAGGAACGCCGGAAAGGCGAGTACGTTGGTCGGCGTCCCCTGACTGCGGGATTTCTGGATGTTGCGCAAGGTTTGAGACATGATTTCCTCCAGGGAGAAATGGCGCAGACACCCTGCCCCCGGTGGGAGACTGGTCTCCCCGCCGGGGTGAATGAACTACAAGAAATCGCCGTTCAGGCGGCGTCGAACTCGAAGGCATCGGCGTTGGCCGCCCAGCGCGGCAGGGAGATCGCCTCGATCTCACCCGCGGGCTGGTAGGCCGGCCAGGCGCCGGACTCCTGGCACCACTTGAGCAGTTGCAACGCTGCCCGAACCTTCTTGCGACCGATCTCGATGATTTCCGGATCGGCCTGGTACACCGCGACGGCATGCGGTGCGTCTTTCTCCATCGCGATAAACAGGAAGGGCAACTCGCTGCCGGTCACGCGCTTGACCCCATCGACGTAGAACGCCGCCTGGATGTCGTAGCCGTGATTGGCGATGGCGCGCGAGAAGCCACGGCTGCTGGCATCGACACAGCTCTTGAGGTCGACCAGAGCGGTTCCGTTGAACCAGTCGGGACGACAGCGGCACGGAATGCCGGTGAGTGAGTCGGTCCAGAACGCGGAAAGCTCGGCTTCGCCCTGCTTGAGCAGATCGGCCGCACCCTGGTGGGCGACAACCGCAGCACGCATCAGGGTCAGCGTGGCCAGGTCTTCGGCGGTGATCAGGGTCTTGCCCTGGTTGGCCGCTTCGAAGCGGGCAGCGGCTTCCTTGCCTTCCTTCGTGCGGCGGTCGAATTTCTCGGCCACCACAAACTCTTCGGAAAAGCGGTCCGGTTCGAGGATGTAGGTGTGAACGGCGGACCCGAACGCCATTGCTGGTGTCGGTTGCGGTGGATGGTCAAGGGCTTCGCGCAGGTGCGCGGGACTCTTGAGCAGCCGGATGAGGCCGGAGTGTCCGATGGACGGATCGGCGTGATACTGCGTGGCCGGCATGTACAGCAGGCCAGGATGACTCGTATGCATGGTGCCTCCCGAGAGAAAAATGCCGAAGGCACCGTCCCCGACCGGAGAAAGTTTCCCCGGCTGGGTCGATGAAATGCTGTTTGTTTCGCGCGGCCAGCTACCGCGTCTTGGTCGGGCGGAGAACCGCTCGATCGAAGGCTGCTTTCCGCAGGACGCTCGGTGAACGCGCTTTGGAAAGCCCCGGCAAGCCGGGGCGCCGTTCAGACGACTTTGGGCACTTGCCTTGACGGGGCCAGCACCTTGCGCAGCAGCCTGCGGGTCTCGGGGTCGGTGCGACCTGCCTTGAGTCTCTTGTGGAGATCCCAGGCGTGAGCCAGTGGCAGCACGCTGAAGATTCGAAAAAGGTAGGGATTGAGTTTCACGATTTCCTCCTGTACCGGGTCAAGCGCGAAAACCGGAAAGCGGGAATCACTCCGGGGAACTGGAGCGATCCCGCGAACCGGTGAGGGTCAGAGCCCGAGGGCACGGATGATTGGCCGGCTGATGATCCAGCCGCTGATGCAGCAAGCAAGCAGAACGAGTTCCATGGGAGGCCTCCAAAAAAGAAAAATGGGGGCACCCCTCCCCTGACACGGAGGCGATGCCCCCGCACGGGGATGAAGAATCAGGCGATGACTTCGAATGAAGCCTCACTGTTTTTGGTGGAACCGTTGTCGGTTCCCTGCCGGCGCTGATACGCAGGCACGCTGTACTGTTGCCAGCCAGCTGTCTTCTCCTGCACCGGCTCGGGCGTGATCTCGCGCGGCACCTTGCCGGCGCCGGCCGGGATGCGGCCGAAGTAGCGGGTGACGAGATCCTTGGTTTCCGCCACGTCGAAGTCGCCGGCGATGACCACCGTGGCGTTCGCCGGGATGTAGAAGGTGTTGAAGAAGGCGCGAACGTCGTCGATGGTCGCCGCATCGAGATCGGCCATGCTGCCGATGACCGGATTCTTGTAGGGATGCGTCGTGAACGCGGCCTTGTAGAGCAGCTCGTTCAGGTTGCCGAACGGCTGGTTATCCACCCGCATCCGCCGTTCCTCCTTCACCACTTCGCGCTCGTTGATGAAGGTCTGCTCGTCGATGCGCAGCGAGCCGAGCCGGTCGGCCTCCATCCACAACACGAGCGGCAGGTACTGCGACGGCACCGTGTTCCAGTACACGGTCGCATCTTCGTTCGTGTAGGCGTTGGCGCGGCCGCCCACCGAGGACACGATCGAGGTGTGCTGCTCGGGCTCGACGTTCTTCGAGCCCTTGAACATCATGTGTTCGAAGAGATGGGCGAAGCCGGTACGGCCCGGCCGTTCGTTCTTGGAGCCGACGTGATACCAGAGCTGTACGTGGGCGATCGGCGTCGAGCGGTCGGTGTGCAGAACCACGGTGAGCCCGTTCGGCAGCGTGAAGCGCTCGAACTGGAGCTTCGGCGGTGCCACGGCCGCCGCCAGCGGCACGTACAGCGCGGCCGCGGCCACGAGCGCCGCGCCGAGGGCCGCGATCACGCGGCGGCGGGAGAGGGAGACGAGCCGCGCGACGAGTGTGGTCATAGGCTGTCGATCGATTATGGCACGGGGGTTTCGGGCCCGCCGTGCGCGGCTTCGAGCGCCGCCAGACGGCGCTCCATCTGCAGGAGTTGACGCCGCAACTCGGGCAGACGTCCCACGAGCACCGACGCCTTGCGCCACTCGCGATTGTCGATGGCCGGCAGGCCCGACACGAACAGCCCGGGCGCGAGCGAGTTCGTGATGCCGGTCTGGCCGGTGGCCTTCACGCCGTCGCCGACCGTGATGTGTCCGGCCACGCCGACCTGGCCGCCGAACATCACGTCGTCGCCGATGGTCGTGCTGCCGGAGATGCCCACCTGCGCGGCCAGGAGCGTACGGGCGCCGACGACCACGCCGTGTGCGATCTGCACGAGGTTGTCGATCTTGGCGCCGGCGCGAATGCGCGTCTCGCCCACGGCCGGGCGGTCGATGGTGGTGTTGGCGCCTACCTCGACGTCGTCTTCGAGCACGACCGGGGCCGTCTGCGGGATCTTCTCGTGGGTGCCGTCGGGGCGCCGCGCGAAGCCGAACCCGTCGGCGCCGATGACGACGCCGTTCTGCAGCACCACGCGGGCGCCGAGGCGGCAGCGCTCGCGCACCGAGACGTGTGCGTGGATCACGCAGTCGGGGCCGATCTCGGTGCCGGCGCCGATGACCGCGTGTGCGTCGATGACCGAGCGCGCGCCGAGATGTTCCGCATCCTGCTCGAGAGCTACCGCCTGGCCGCGCCGATGCTGGCGGCCGACAAGGCGGCGGCCGCCGGGCGCGAGTACTACGACGACACGTTCTACGAGGCGTTCCGGCAAGGCGCCCTGCCCACGGTGGACCAGCGCGTGGCCGATTCGATCGCGGCGTCCGCGGCGTTCATCACCGGCGCGTGGCAGCAGGCCGGACGTCCAGCCGTGCCGCTCACGCTCACGCGCACGCCGCGGCGGGTGCCGGCGCCGGCGCCGAGCAGGCCGCCCATGAAGTCGATCTCC
>CALMXK010000003.1 GCA_937871165.1 uncultured Actinomycetes bacterium | reverse complement strand
TTTCAAGCAGAAGACGGCATACGAGATTCGCCTTAGTCTCGTGGGCTCGGAGATGTGTATAAGAGACAGGACCCGATTCGGGGAGAAATACCGCGGCAAGACGTGGGACATGGACAACCTCCGGGAGACCGCCATGCTCCTGACGCTCGACAGCGCCGGCCGAAATGCCACCAACACGCAGTTCAATCCGAACAAGATCGTGCAGTGGGGTTTCATGCTCACCGACACTCCGCGGTCGGCGGGGACGTTCTTCGGTGCCGGCTCACCTGTGGCCGCCGACGGGTCGGCGAAGATCCCGGACGCGTGGGCCGCCGCGTGGCGGTGGTACCACAAGCTGATGTGGGTCGATCACGCTGCGCCGACCACAGCGCAGCAGAACACCGTGCTTCTGGGACCGGGAGGCGGGTTCTCCAGCGGAAACGTCGCGATGGGATTCGGATTCACCTGGTCCTTTGCGCTTATGCGCAACACCGACGGTTCGCCCATGACGTACTTCGATCTGGCAGTCACACCCAGTTACCAGGGATCGGTGACCGCCCAGGTGAATGCCGACGTCTTCTCCGTGTTGAAGACGTCAAAGCACCCCAAGGAGGCGCAGGAGGTACTCGGGTACCTGCTCGGTGAGGCAGCGCCGGACCTCATCGCGGTCTACGGGCCGGTTCCGGCCCGCGACGACATTCGCGAAGAGGCGGTGTCGCGTGCCGCCGAACGTTTCGTGTCGGTCAAGAACTGGTCGGTCATCACCGACAGCATTGCCGTCCCAGACGTCCCGAGCGCGGAGGCCCACCTTCCCAACTCCGACGCCGCGGAAGCACGCTTGGCGGCGTTCGGTGCACTGCTCGCCGGACGCGGCGACATCGACGTGGAGCAGGAGATGGCCAAGCTGGAGCGCGACCTGAGCGTCATTTTTGCGAAGGAGCCCCCGTCGACGACCTCCGCGAAAGGAAAGACCCCGTGACCGACGGCGCCGAGCAGCGCCGAACCGGTTCGGCCAAAGTCTCAACGCGAATGCTCGCGATGATGGTGGTCCCGGTGACCCTGCTCGCCATCAGCGCCGGACGCCAAGCGTTGAATGAACGGGACACGGCTGGCCAAGCGGTTCTGCTCCAGGAACACGTCAACAACCTGGTGCGAGAGAACAGACTGCGCGGAGCGCTCTTCGCCGAACAGCTGGCGGTCGACCTGTTGCGCCGGGGAGTCGATGCCAAGACCGGGACGCTACCGGCCTCCGTGACGGCACGACAACAAGAGACCGATGTCGCACTGGCTGCGCTCACCGGCGAGCGCCCGTTCGAGGTCTCCGACCTCGAACGGGCGCGACGCGTCGTCACCGACCCCGATCTTCCCACTCCGCAGGCCGTGTTCCGGTACGTGAAATTGGATCAGACGATCTCCGACCACATCTCGGAGACGGTGTCGAAGATCCTGTCGCTGTCCATTGAATCGGGCGACACGCGCACGGCCAAGGCCACCCGCGTCGTGGTCGGCACCATGGCCGCATACGAAGCGAACAACCGGGTTGTCATCGAGTACAACCGCTATACCGATGCCCTGCCGATCGAGGCCACGCTTCAACGGTCGTACCTGGCAAAGGCCGCTGAGTCGTTCGCCGCGGCTGCCACTGCACTCGCCGATATCATCGAGGAGCCACTGGCCGGAGAGTGGAGCGTCGCCGCGCGGATGGGCGGAACGTTCGACCTCGAGGTCAAGGATGCGCTGGAAGGGGCCTTGCCGCCGCGCAACGCGAACGTGTCCGCCGAGACCCTCGCGGTCCTGTCCGACGGAGCCGCGCGCTCAACGGCCATTGCACTGGTGGTGCCGCGTGCCTCGGCGGCCACACAGCAAAGCGCCGCCGACTTGGTGCGCACGACCGGCGCGGACGCCCGACGTGCATGGCTGCTTGCGGTCCTCTCGCTGTTCGTATCGGCTGCAACCGCGTTGTGGTTCGCCCGCTCCATCGTCGTCCCGTCCCGACGTCTCACGGCGATGGCCCGAAGCATCAGTTCCGGTGCAATGGACGTCCCACCGCTGATGACGAGCGGGCCGCCGGAGCTCGCCGACGCGGCCGGGGCGCTGAACGAAGCCGTCGCGAACCTCGCCGTGCTCGACCGAAAGGCTCAGGCGCTCGCGAATGCACAGTTCGACTCACCCGTCTTGAATGAGCCGCTTCCCGGTCGGATCGGCGAGGCCCTCGACCGATCGCTCACGTTGCTGTCCAATGCGAGCGCCGAACGCGAAGGGCTGCGTCAGCGCTTGGCGTTCGAAGCCCGGCACGACTCGTTGACTGGACTGCCGAACCGCGCCGCCGTCATCGCCGAGCTCGAGCGCCAGCTCGACTCACATGGGTCGGCGCGCGCGCAAGCGTTCGTCGCGTTCCTCGATCTCGACAACTTCAAGCACGTCAACGACACATACGGGCATGGCGTTGGAGACGAGGTGCTGCAGCTCACCGCGCAGCGGGTGTCTGAACTGATGGGGTCGCTCGGCGAGTTCGGTCGTCTGGGTGGCGACGAGTTTCTCATGGTCTTCCACGCGGGTGATCGATCCACAAAGGATGTGTGCGCCATCATGAAGGATGTGGTCGCGTGCCTGACAGCGCCCATGTTGCTCCCTCGCGCCACCGTGGAGTTGTCGGCGTGCGTCGGCATCGCCGTCGCCGAGTCGAGCAGCGCAGGCGACGTGTTGCGTCGCGCCGACCTCGCACTGGCCACGGCCAAGCAGACCGGCGCGGGAACCGTCCAGTTCTACGACGCCGTCATCCACGCGCAGGTGCAAGAGCTGACCGACATGGAGCATGGTCTGCGACACGCGATGAGCGTCAACGACCAGCTTAGCCTGGTCTACCAGCCGATCGTCGACGCGTCGACAGGTGCGCTCGTGTCGGCCGAGGCGCTCCTTCGCTGGAATCGGCCGGATCACGGCATGGTTCCCCCCACCCGCTTCATCGTTGCCGCCGAGCAATCACAGCTCATCAACGAGCTCGATCGCTGGGTCGTCCGTCGCGCACTGCGACAGATCTCCGACTGGAACGACCACCCCGAGTTGGCGTCCGTCAGTGTCGCGATCAACATCTCCGGTCGTCACCTGCTCGACCCGCACTTCGTCGATGAGATCGGCGGCATCCTGGCCGGCAGCGGCGTCGACCCGTCAAAGGTGATCATCGAAATCACCGAGACGGTGCTGGTCACCGATCTCGACAACGTGGCTGCACGACTGGACGGCTTGCGCGCCCTCGGTCTGCGGGTGGCCATGGACGACTTCGGGACCGGCTACACCGGGCTGGCGCAGTTCAGGGCGATGTCGATCGACGAACTGAAACTCGACAAGAGCATCATCGACGGACTCATGCTGTCGGTGCAGGACGTCGACCTGGTACGTCTCGTCTGTTCGATGGCCACCCACATGGGCGTGTCGACGGTCGCTGAAGGTGTGGAGACCGCCGAGCAGTTCGACCGGCTGCGCGACCTGGGCTGCGGCAACGTCCAGGGCTATCACGTCGCCCATCCGATGCCACCCGACGCGTTCGCCGACTGGGCCGCAGATCGCGCGCTCGTGATCGAGACGCCGTCGACCGAGCCGTCACATGCCGGCTGACCCGGCCGCCTGAATGCACACGCGCCCGACACTGTCTGGCGTGGTGTCGGCGTCGCCCGGCTGCCGTGGGCAGATGACTGTGCGCGTCAGGCCCGAACGAGCACCTTGATGGCGCGCCGTTCATCCATTGCCGCGTACCCGTCGGGAACATCGGTCAGATCCACCGTCATGTCGAACACCGGCGAGGGGTCGAGGGTGCCCGCAAGCACATCGGCAAGCAGCTCCGGAATGTAGCGCCGAGCCGGCGCCACACCACCGACGATGCCCACGTTGCGCATGTGACAGTCGGCCATGTCGAGATGGCCGCCAATCGGCACGCCCACATGACCGACCGTCCCACCGGCACGGCAGGCGTGGATCGCCGTGTTGAACGACTCGTCGGTGCCGACGCATTCGAGCACTCGGCGGGCACCGCCGCCGGTCATCTCCTTGACCGCTGCGGCGGCTTCATCCCCACGCACAGTCACGATGTCGGTTGCGCCGAAGCGCTTGGCGACCTCGAGCCGATCGGCGTGGTGACCAAGCGCGATGATCCGCCCGGCGCCGAGACGCTTGGCTGCCCGCACAGCGCACAGTCCGACGGCGCCGTCGCCGATCACCGCGACGGTGTCGCCCGCCTGCACGCCTGCGCTGATGTTGGCGTGGTGGCCGGTCGCCATGACGTCCGTGAGCGCCGCGAATGAGGCGACGAGCGAATGGTCGGTCAGGTCGACGGTGTCGGGGATCGTGACGAGCGTGCCGTCGGCAAGCGGCGCTCTGACGGCCTCTCCTTGGCCGCCGTCGCCCTTGCCACCCCAATATCCGCCGGCCACGCAGGAGGTGTGCACCCCCGCCGAGCAGTACTCGCATGTGCCGTCGGAATATGCAAATGGGGCAATGACATGGTCGCCCTTGCGAAGGGTCGTCACCGCCGATCCGACGTCCTCGACGACGCCGATGAACTCATGCCCCGTGCGTCCGCCGATGCCGTAGATCTGCAGCTCTCCCCGGTACGGCCACAGATCGCTGCCGCAGATGCAGGCATGGGTGACCCGTACCAGGGCGTCCGTGGGCTCGATGATTCGAGCGTCGGGAACGTCTTCGACGCGGACGTCCCGGGTTCCGTGAATGACTGTTGCGCGCATGCTCCGACTCTATCCCTGTCAAGCGAACTGCCGTACCCTGCTGGCGATGAGAGAACACCGCGCATCGGAGCTGACCCTCGTGGCCGCGACCCCGGAGGAAGCGCGAGCCACCGCGGTCTGTGATGAGCTGCGTGCGCGTGGCATCCGGTGTGGTGCGGTGTTCGCCAAGGACCCGCGACTGCGCGGCCGCGGGTTCGGGGCGTTGTTCAACGGCGCCCGCCGACTGGCAACGCAGCATTCAAAAGTCTGGCTGGTCTACATCGATCCCTCGGATGCACAGCGTGCAGAAGGGGTCCTCGAACGGTTCGCGGCGTCTGCCGACGAACCGGGAGACGACGATCCGATTTCGCACTACACCGGTCCTGTCTAACGATCCCGTTTCAGTCTCAAGGCGTCACATTGCGCGAGACGCGCCATCCGAACAATGGTTTACCGCCGCGGCCGTCTGACGGGATCAGCCCGGCGCACTGTGTCCCCATCCGTCGGTAAGGCCGGTCGCGTCTCGCCTCGATCTCCACGTCTCGTACCATGTCTCAAATGCGGCGGGACGCACGGCGTATCGCGCGAAGTTGCCCTCATGCAAGGACAACAGCTCGGTCTCGACCATCGTCACGAACTGCCGACGGTCCTCGTCACTGACATGGTGGGTAGCCCAATCTGCGATGTACCGAGCAGCAGCACCGCTGCCCAAGTTCATGGTGATGATCGTCGCAACAGTTTTTCGAAGCTCATCTCTGTACCGCATCCGGAAGGGATCCGGCGCGCCGAGCACCTGACGGATCGCCGCATACCGTTGCGCCGATCGCTCGTACGCCCAAATGAACAGCTCCTTCAGCAGGGTCACGTCCTGAAGTTCGTACACGGCCAGGATCGCCTCCGTGTACAGGTCGCTCGGCACGTCGAGGAACGACAGGGGCGACAGGTTCTTTCTGACGAGCGGGATGTTCGCTGCAAGGCGCGAGACACGCTTGTTCACGTCTTCAAAAGGCTGGAGATATGGAAGCTGCACCAGAAGAAACAGGGCCTGTTCGAACGGGTCGCCGATGGCCCGAGCGGTGGCCAGCACTTGCTCGAAGCACTCTTCGATCAGTTGTGGCACCTCGAGCGGATGAAAGACGCTGCCAGTGATGCCCACCGCCATCTGACGCAGGCGACCAACGGCAGCTGGATCCGGGAGAAGGTTGTCCGACAGACGTGCATGCAGACTCAGAATGGTTTGTCGGTTGATGTCGAGATCGGCAGCCACGTCGACCAGCAGCTCGATCGCATCCTTATGGTTGACGATCATTTGTGCCTCGACGATGCTCTTGCCGTCCGCCCGTTCACCCAGCTCGATCAACCGTTGCGTATCCAACAGCGAGTAGGTGTTTCCCTCCAGTCTGCTCGAGTTCCACGAGAGGTCGATCAACAAGCGACTGAGGATACGGCGGCCGTGCGTTCCTGCTGGTTCGTCCGGGCTGCCCGTCAACCCGATGTCGGCGAGGTGGACTCGTTCATCAACAGTGAGGTACCACGTGGTGTTCGGACGATAGTCGTCGAGAAATGAACGATCGTAGCCAACCGGAATCCGCGTCGATTGTGGCGCCCGCACCCGGTGTCGGAGAGTCTGGGCCGCTGTTGAAAGAGGAACACCTGCGGTGTGGGGGTCGTTCGCGGTCGCACGTAGATGAGCGGCGAGCCGGTAGCGAGTGCCTCGACGAGAGCCCAGAGACTCGAATTCCGGCGCGTCGAGTCGGCGACGCAGCGTTGGTCGAGGAAGTCCAAGCCCGGCTTCGCGTTCAATCCTCTCGATGGGAAGACCGTCGGAGTGCTCGCGAAGGACCTCGGCAAGGACCGCACGTTGCCGACGAATGTCGTCTGCGCTAGCCATGGGCGCGGACTGGCTTCGCTGACTCACACATATGCGTCACTTTTTCATGTTAAGTGACAAAAAACAACGTTATGAATCACTTTCACCCGAAAAACGTATCCAAAACGAGAAAAAGTGATTCACATGCAACCTATCTTCCAGCGCACCCTACCCCGCTAGGCTTACGCGAAGGGCGCGGTGCGCCCGGCGTTACCGCATCCTGTTGGTAACGCCGCGTAAGCCTAGCGGGGTACTCGGACACCACTCGCAACGAACAGGTGCGGGTTTACTCCCACTCGATCGTGCCGGGTGGCTTCGACGTCACGTCGAGCACCACGCGGTTGACACCGGGGACCTCGGCGATGATGCGACGACTGATCTGCTCGATCAGCTCATACGGCAGACGCGCCCAGTCGGCGGTCATCGCGTCGTCGCTCGTGACCGCGCGGATCACGATCGGATACGCGTAGGTGCGGCTGTCGCCCTGGACACCGACGCTGCGAATCGCAGGGAGCACGGCGAAGCTCTGCCACAGGTCGCGGTACATGCCCGCACGGCGGATCTCCTCCTGCAACACGAAGTCGGCCTGCCGCAGGATCGAGAGGCGTTCGTCGGTAACCTCGCCGATGATGCGGATCGCGAGTCCCGGACCGGGGAACGGTTGACGCCACACCATGCGCTCAGGCAGCCCGAGCTCCTCGCCCACGGCACGGACCTCGTCCTTGAACAGCTGACGAAGCGGCTCGACGAGCTCCACCGCCATGTCTTCCGGCAGACCACCGACGTTGTGATGGCTCTTGATCGTGGCGGCACCGTCACGGCCACCGGACTCGATCACGTCGCTGTAGAGCGTGCCTTGGACGAGGTACGGCGCCTCACCGAGTTTGCCGGCCTCTTCCTCAAAGATGCGGATGAACTCCGCGCCGATCGCCTTGCGCTTCTCCTCCGGATCGGTGACGCCGGCGAGCTTGGCGAGGAACCGGTCCTTGGCGTGCACAGATACCAGCGGCACGTGGAAGTGGCCGCCGAACGACTGGTCCACCTGCTCGGCCTCGTTGTGGCGCATCATCCCGTGATCCACAAAGACACAGGTCAACTTGTCGCCCACGGCCTTGTGGACAAGCAGCGCCGCGACGGCGCTGTCGACGCCGCCGGAGAGCCCGCAGATGACCTTGTGGTCGCCGACCTGTGCGCGGATGCGCTCAACCTGCTCGTCGATCACGTGCGCGGCGGTCCATGTCGGGGCCGCGTCACAGACATCGAACAAGAACGCTTTCAGCAGGTCGGTCCCGAACGGGGTGTGCACGACCTCGGGGTGGAACTGGACGCCGTACATCCGGCGCTCCGGATCCTCCATGGCCGCGACGGGGGCCCCGTCGGTCTGCGCCGTCACGGTGAACCCGGCCGGCGCAGCGGTGACCGCGTCGCGGTGACTCATCCAGCAGCTCTCGGCAGGCAGATCCCGGAACAACCCCTCGCGAGAGGTGACCCGAAGATCGGTGCGACCGAACTCGCCGCCACCGGTGTGCGCGACCTCGCCGCCGAGTGCCTGCGCCATCGACTGCATGCCGTAACAGATGCCAAGCACCGGGATGCCGAGATTGAGCAGCTCCGACTGCAGCGCGGGCGCGCCCTCCTCGTACACCGACGCCGGTCCGCCCGACAGCACCAGCCCGGCAGGCTCGAGCGCGCGAACCTCCTCGGGTGACGCGTCCGCCGGAATCAGTGCCGAAAAGACACGGCACTCACGGATGCGACGCGCGATCAGTTGGCTGTACTGAGCGCCGAAGTCGACGACCAGCACACCACCGGGCGCAGCCTTGGCGAGCGCCGGATCCAGATACGTGGAGAGTGAGGGTGCCACGTACGCTCAGCCCATTCCGACGTGCTGGGAGGTCTGAAGCTTTTTCCCCTCGGTCTTGATCGACGGCGCCACCATGACTTCGACCTTCTGGAAGCTCTGCACCGAGTCGTAGCCGCACAGCGCCATCGCGTTGCGCAGTCCACCCATCAGGTTGAGCGAACCGTCGTTCTCGGCGGCCGGACCGGTCAGAATCTCGGCAAGCGAGCCGATCGTGGTCGTCTTGACGCGCGTGCCACGAGGGAGCTCGGGATGGAATGTGGCCATTCCCCAGTGGTAGCCCTTGCCGGGCGCCTCACTGGCCTTGGCGAGCGGGGAACCGATCATGCAGGCGTCGGCGCCACACGCGATGGCCTTGGCGAGGTCGCCGCCGTAGCTCATGCCGCCGTCGGCGATGACGTTGACGTATTTGCCGGTCTCAAGCAGGTGCTGCATTCGAGCACCCGCCGCGTCCGCGATGGCCGTGGCCTGCGGGACACCGACACCCACCACCTGACGAGTGGTGCATGCCGCGCCCGGGCCGACACCGACGAGCACGCCAAGCGCTCCCGTGCGCATGAGATGAAGCGCGGTGGAGTACGAGGCGCAACCGCCGACGATGACCGGGATGGGCAGCTCGGCGATGAACTTCTTGAGATTGAGGGGTTCGTCACGGGTGGAGACGTGCTCAGCCGAAACGACCGTTCCCTGGATGATCAGGATGTCGAGACCCGCCTCGAGTGCGACGTCGATGTAGTCGCGAACCTTCTGCGGGGTGAGCGAACCGGCGACGACCACGCCCTGCTGCTTGATCTCCTTGATGCGCTGCACCATCAGATCGATGTCGACGGGGGTGCGGTACACCTCCTGCAGTCCACGTGTCGCATCGGCCGGCGCAAATCCGGCGATCTTCTCAAGCTGCTGGTCGGCATCGACGTAGCGCGACTGGATGCCCTCCAGGTTGAGCACACCGAGACCGCCGATCTTGCCGATCAGGCCTGCGGTGGTCGGGTTGACCACGCCGTCCATGGCGGATGCGAGCAGCGGGTAGCTGAAGGTGTGATCCCCCAGCTGCCACGTCATGTCGACATCCTCGGGATCACGAGTGCGTCGGCTGGGCACGATCGCAATATCGTCGAATCCATAGGCGCGTCGACCGCGCTTTCCCATCCCGATCTCAATCTCCAAGCCCTTGCCTCCTCACGGCCTCACGTGTTCAGGTATGCGCGTCGACGGTATGAAAAAACCCAGGACGGGAAGCCCCCGACCTGGGTTTTTGGATGCTGTCAATGAACTGAGAGTGCCTCACGCGCGTCTGGCCATGACGGTACCAGCCACGGGGTTGACGCTGCAACGACAAAAGTCCGCGCGGAGCGGCCTTTCCGTCAGTCACCATGCATGATTTCGCGGCTTCACCGCGACGGATCAGACGGTGAGCTCTTCGATCTCCACGCGCCGGGAGAAGGCGTCCACGTCCTCCTGATCGAAGACGCCGGCACCAAGCTGCAGGGCGTTGGCGGCGCCGGTCGCGACGGCAAGCCGCAGCGCCGCCTCCGGTTCACGCGTATGAATCCACGACGCGATGAATCCGGCGAGGAACGCATCGCCCGAGCCGACCGTGGCCGCCACGTCGGCGATACGCGGCAGATGTGCCCGCAGCAGCCGTCGGGACTTGCCGTCGGGCACCCTGGCGACGCACCCTTCGCGGTCGTGGATCAGGACGATGCCCGCGCCCATCTGGTGGATCTCCTCGGCGCCTTCCGCCACATCGGCGTCGTCTTGGAACTCGTACCCGACGAGCTCCTCCGCCTCCCGACGGTTGGGGCTCACGATGTCCGGCTCACCGGAAAGCGAGGTGCGAAGACACGCACCGAATGCGTCCACGGCAGTGATGACATTCGGCGCGCGCAGTTCTTTCAGGATGCGGGCGTACAGGTCGTCCGGCACGTCGCGTGGCAGGGAACCGGCGAGCACCAGGCAGTCGGCACCCTTGGACAGGTACCGCAACTTGCTGAACAACACCTCGATCTCGTCCGGTCCGATTGACGGGCCGACCTCGTTGATCTCGGTCTGGCCGCCACTCATCGGGTCGATCACCGCCGTGGAGACGCGGGAGTCGTCGTGGACGCGCACGAAGTCGTTCAAGATGCCTTCGTCCGAGAGCTCCTCGAGGATCGTCGTGCCGGTGCGTCCGCCGGCGAACCCCGTGGTGATCACCGGCTCGCCGAGTCGCCGCAGCGCGCGCGCGATGTTGACGCCTTTGCCGCCGGGAAGCGCGATGGCGTCCGTCGCCCGTTGACGGGAGCTCGCACCGAAGTTCGGTACGGTCACCGTGCGGTCAAGCGCGGCGTTGACTGTCACGGTCAGGATCACAGCACCCTCCCTAAACCTGCACGAATACGCTCGAACGGACTCGGTTCCGCAACATCGGCCCCCACCACGAGTTTGCGTGCGCCGATCACACGATCACCAACCATGTACCGCACCGAGCCGACAATCTGCCCTTTCTGGGCGGGACTCACAATCTCGGGTGGTGCGGTGATCTCCCGCGTCATGGATGCGCCGAGCTTGACCGTCGCGGCAAGCGGCGCCTGCGACACCAATGAGACGCGAACATTCGGGCGATCACGGACGGGAACTTCGATCACCGTCTGGTTCGCATCGAGCAGCCCGACACGCGCGTACTGCCGAAAGGCCCAGTCCAGCAGCCGTTTGGCGTCGACGGCACGCTGGTCACGATTGGGCTCCCCGATCATCGCGACGTAGATGCCCATCTTGCGGGTCGGATCGGTCGCATGGGCCACGATGGAGTACCCGGCGTCGTCGGTGTGGCCGGTCTTGACCCCGTCAGCTTCCTTGTCGATCCCCAGCAGGTCGTTCTCAGATTCCAGGAGACGTGTTCCCACCCCGTTGGGACCGGGAATCCGGATCGAACGGTTGCGAACGGTGGCACGGATGAACGGATACTCCTCACGGGCGTACCTGCCCATCGCGACCAGATCACGAACTGTCGAGTAGTGCCCGGGGGCATCGAGCCCGTGCGGATTCGCGAAGTGCGTATTGGTCAACCCGAGCGCGACCGCCTCGCGGTTCATCATCGCAACAAAGGTCGGGACGCTGCCACCGACTCTCGTCGCAAGGGTGACGGCGGCGTCGTTGCCGCTGCCGATCATCAGCCCGGCGACCAGGTCACGCACGCGCAGGCGCTCACCTGCGACCAGACCGGCGGAGGAACCACCGGCGTCGACGGCAGCCGCGGGCACTGTCGCCACGTCGGTCAGCCGGACGCTCTTCATGGTGACGATGGCCGTCATCAGCTTGGTCGTACTCGCCATCGCCATCCGTTTGTCCGGCTGCAGGGCGGCCAGCACCTCGTTGGTGTCGGTGTTGACGACGATGTAGGCGCGAGCGGCAACGGGTGGGGGTGCGGCGAGCGCCACAGGGGCGACAGCACCGACCATCACAGCCGCAGCGAGGAGACGCATCCGCATCGCGCTCAGCCTAGCGGGGTTGTCCCGGAAGGTCGATACGGCGTCCCTCGCAAAATCCCGACGTTCGTGCCAGGACTCGCCGGCGTTTTGCACTCGCAGAGCGGCGATGGTCGGCGCCGCGCATCAACTGGTGCTCGCCCAAGCGGCCCAGACGGTCTCGCGAAGTGTGCTTGCGGCTCGTGCCGGGTCATCGGCGTAGATGATGGACCGGCTTGCTGAGACGAGTGCTCCGGCCGCGCGTCCGCCGAACGCAGGTCCGAGCTCGTCCGGGCGGCCACCTTGCGCGCCCACCCCGGGCAGCAGGAACACCTGGTTGGGCATCCGGGCTCGAAGCGCCTCGATACGGCCGGGAACGGTGGCGCCGACGACGGCCCCGATGGCCGAGAGTCCGGCGTCGCCAACGCTCGACGCGCCCCATGTGGCGACCAGATCCGCGACCGCCTCATGCCACATCCGTCCATCGGCGAGCGGCAGGTCCTGCAGATCCGCCGCACCGGGATTCGATGTGCGCACGAGAATGAACAAGCCCCGCCCCGTCTCGCACGCACGGATGATGAACGGCTCCACGGAGTCGTGGCCGAGCATCGGATTGACGGTGAGGGCGTCCACCGGCCCACGCAGGAGCGCGTCCGCGTACGCGCGTGCGGTGGCGTCGATGTCGCCGCGTTTGGCGTCTGCGATCACCACGAGCCCGGCGTCGGCGGCCGCCTGGGCGACCACTTCGAACGCCCGGACCCCGTCGGCCCCGAACCGCTCGAAGCATGCGAGCTGCGGCTTGGCCGCCACACAGGCCGGCCCTGCGGAGGCGATGACGTCCAGGCAGAACGACTCGGCCGCGGCGGCGCCCGGGCCGATTCGCGCGGGATCGGGATCGAGCCCCAGCACGATCTGACTTTGGCGGGTGTCGACGGCGGCGGCGAGACGATCGGCGAAGCTCACGTGAATGTCCTCATCAGGTACGGGATGACATGTTCGTCAAGCAAGGGCAGCATGACCGGCACGAGCAGTGCCGTCACCACGACGCTACCGGCGATGATGTCGGTCCGCAGCTTGAACCAGCCGCCGATGACGAGCGACATCATCGCGGTCGGCATCGCCCCCATGAGCACGACCGTGCGAAGCACATCCCCTTCCAAGCCGAGCGTCACGGCGATCACGAAGGCGAGCACCGGTCCCACGATCAGCCGAAGCGCCGACGCCCACGCCACATCACGCCAGGCGCGCCGAACTCCGCCCCAGTCGAGCTCCAAGCCCGCATACAGCATCACCAGCGGCAGTACGGCGGCCCCAAGGATGCGCGCCGGCTGGTCGATGAGCTCGGGCAGCGATCGCACGCCGGCGGAGTGCAAGGCGAGTCCGGCGGCCACACCCCAGATCGGCGGAAGCAGCAGGTTGCGCCACAGTCGTTCGCCGCTCGGCGCGTCGGAGTCCGACGAGTTGCCGAAGCGCGCCGCGAACCACATGCTGCTCGTCCAGGTGATGATGCCGGTGCTGAACGTGTCGAACATGACGGCGGCCGACAGCGACACTTGGCTGCCGTGCTCGGCGGCGCTCGCGATGAGCGGAATCCCGAAGAAGCCGGTGTTGCCGACCGCGCTTGCCACGATCAATGCGCCCGTGGAGCGCCGATCAAGTTTTCGCGCCTGTGCCAGCCAGTAGGCGAGGGCGACGATGATCACATGCGACACCAGACCGACCACCGGCGCCAGGATCATGCTGGCGTCGAAGTTGTTCACGATCATCGCGCGGAACACGAGCGCGGGGAGCGCCGCGTAGATCACGATCCGCACAAGGATCTGTCCAGCGTCGCGCGCAAGCACACCCAGGTGGCCGAGAAGCCAGCCGAGCAGGATGATGATGAGGGCGGCGAATGCGGTTGAGGTCACGGAAGTTCGGTGGGTGGACGGCGTGTGCGGCCGACAAGGATGCCAGGTCGAAGACGCTGAACGCCGCGTGTCCCGGACCGGTCACCCTTGGGGGTGCCGGTCAATACGTCTTGGCCGTCAGGGCTCCGTCCACCAGGATGTGAGTGCCGCTCACGAAGCTGCTTTCCGGTGACACCAAGAACAACACGGCCTGTGCCACCTCGCGGGGTTGGGCAAGTCGCTTGATGGGATATGACGCCTCCATCTCGGCACGGGCCGCCGCGGGGTCGGGCTGACCGGCGAAGTACGCCTGGATCATCGGGGTCTCCATGTCGCCCGGCAGCACGCTGTTGGCGCGAATGCCGTCGGCGGCGTAGTCAACGGCGACCGCCTTCGTCAATCCGAGCAATCCCGTCTTGGTGGCGGTGTAGGAGCTGATGAACGGGTCAGCGGTCAGCGACAGGATGGATCCGATGGTGACGATGCTGCCGCCGGTGCCCTGCTCGCGCATCGCGAGGAGTGCGTGTTTGCAGCAGAAGAACGCACCTTTGAGGTTGATGTCGTTGACCTCGTCCCAGTCGGCCTCGGTGGTGTCGTGCAGGGGCCCTTCCGGCCCGAGGATTCCCGCGTTGATCACCATCCCGTCCAGGTGACCCGCACGTTCCCGGCACAGTGCAACTGCGGCCATCACGGCCGATTCGTCGCGCACATCGCCTGCGGCGAAGATGACCTCGCCTGCAAGCGACGCCGCGTCGGCTTCGAGGGCACGCCCGTCAGCCGTGTCGCGTCCGGTCCCGATGACCGTGGCGCCCTCTTGCGCCAGAAGCAGCGCGGTCTCCCGACCGAGCCCTTTGGTCGCACCCGTCACCACGACGCCCATGCCCGATGTCCGCCCCACGTTGTCCTCCCACCGGTTGCCGGTCTTCGTCCGATGATCCTACTCAGGCCCCGCCCGACGGACGGGCGTGCCGGATTTGGTGTTCCGTGACAACGCTGGCGCCTGGCACCAAATGCGTCAGCTATGGCACAGCTGGGACCGTCGCGTGCGCGGCGGCTACAGCTTTGGCGCGCCCGTCCCCCTTGGCGGTGTAGAGCGCCAGATCGGCGCGGCGCATCAAATCGGCGCCCGATTCACTGTGGTCGATGAGGGTCGCCACGCCGACGCTGACCGTGACGACACCGGCTCCGCCGAATGGCGTGTCGTTGAGCACGCGCAGCGCACGATGTGCAATGCGTGCCGCGTCGTCGGCCCCAACCGCCGGCATCAGCCAGGCAAATTCGTCGCCACCGAGTCGCGCCAGAATGTCGTCTGCTCGACGCTCACCGGAGAGGCGGTGGGCAACCTCGACGATGACCTCGTCGCCGACGGCATGCCCGTACGTGTCGTTGACGTCCTTGAAGTGATCGACATCGACCACGATGACCGACAGCGCCCTGTCGAGTCGGTGAGCGTCGGCGATCTGCTCGCCGAGATGTCGATCGAAGTCGCTCCGGTTTCGCAGACCTGAGAGTCCGTCCGTGGCTGCCAACACTGCGTATTGACGCGACCGGCTGCGCTCAGCCGCAAATCGCCCGGCGAGCAGCGCGATCAGCCCGCCAAAGATGATCACGATCAGCCAGGTGCCGACGGTCGCGTCACGGCGTGCCGCGGCTGCCTGACGTTCGGCCACGCGGTCAACCGATGCCAACGCACCATCGAGTGTGAACCACGCAAGGTACGGCCCCGATGTGAGCGGATTGCCGGTGTGGGCGAGGGTGTCTTTGGACCAGTTGATCTCTTTGACGAACCGGTTCGCCGCATCGTGAACGGCGCCCGTCACGGCGTGGTCGTCGATGAGGTGTGCGACCAGATCCAAGTTCATCGTCAAATCGGCCATGGTCGACGCATTGAAGGGTTCCATGGTTCGGGCGACCGCCGGCCGTTGCGACGTCATCAGGGTGATCGCTGCAAGCGCAGTGGTGTCCAAACGAATTTCGGTGATCGCCGTCTGTGCCATGCGACTGCGCTCAAGGCGTTGTTGCAGCGTGGAAAGGCCGAGCGTGGCAGCCACACCGACGGCCGTCGCGATCAGGAAGAACAGCACGAGGGCGCGCAGATGGGCGGGACGGGTCATCCTGGTCGACCAACGCGGACCATTTCGTTGCACGGCCATTCCAGAATCATCGGCCCGCGTTCGGATGAACCTGAGAAATCCCACAAATTGCAAACCAGTTCACGCCGACGGGCGGCAGGTTGACGCGATTGGACCCAAATGCACTGCGGGGGCCAGAAGGCCCCCGCAGGTACCGCATCGACCAAGGTCGATTTACATCATTCCGGGCATTCCGCCGCCCATACCGCCGCCCATTGCCGCTGCGGCTGCCATGGGGTCATCGCCGGGCTTGTCGACGACAAGGCACTCGGTGGTGATGATGTTCTTCGCGATCGACGCGGCGTTCTGCAGCGCCGAACGGGTGACCATCGCCGGATCGAT
>CALMXK010000002.1 GCA_937871165.1 uncultured Actinomycetes bacterium | reverse complement strand
GCTCTATGCCGACCTCGCGCCATCGATCCCGAGTCTGCCGGCGCCGCCAAGGCCCCCTGACCCTTCATCAACCGGTATGGCCGGACCCGCCGAGCGGCGGCAGCCGTCGCCGACGTCCGCAGTCCCGGTCTGTGCGGGGCATTCGTCCGGGGGCAATGACGCCCATACGGGTACAATCCCTCGGATCCCGTCCCGAAGGAGGACAACCATCGGCCTGCGCGTGATGAAGTTCGGCGGCAGCTCCGTCGCCGACGCGGAGAAGATCAAGAACGTGTCGCGGCGAATCGCCGCGGCAAAGGAGAGCGGCGACCAGGTGGTTGCCGTGCTGTCGGCGCGTGGCAAGACGACGGACGGGCTCATCGCGGATGCGGCGGAAATCACCACGACGCCGAACCTGCGTGAGATGGACATGCTGCTGTCCACGGGCGAGCGCATCTCGTGCGCGCTGATGGCGATGGCGCTGTCGGACCTGGGGCATCAGGCGATTTCGTTCACCGGATCGCAGGCCGGGATCCTGACCGACACCGCCCATACCAAGGCGAAGATCATGAAGATCACGCCCGAGCGGCTGCGCGAGGCGCTGGAACAGGACCACATCGTCCTGGTCGCGGGCTTCCAGGGTGTCAGCACCGACCATGACGTCACCACGCTCGGCCGTGGAGGCAGCGACACCACCGCCGTGGCGCTGGCCGCTGCGCTCGACGCCGACGTGTGCGAGATCTACACCGACGTGACCGGCGTCTTTACCGCCGACCCGCGTATCGAACCCGCTGCGCGCAAGCTTCCACTCGTCAGTCACGAGGAGATGCTCGAGGCCGCGGCAAACGGCTCGAAGGTACTCGCGCTTCGCAGCGTCGAGTTTGCGAGCAACCACAATGTTCCCGTCCATGTGCGCTCGTCGTTTGCGCTGGACGAAGGCACCTGGATCACCGAGGAGACGCCCGATATGGAAAAGGCAATCGTGTCCATGATCGCGCACAAGAGCGATGAGGCGAAGGTCACCCTCACCGCAGTGCCGGACCAGACGGGAGTCGCCGCGGCCATCTTCACGGCGCTCGCGGACAAGGTGATCAACGTCGACATGATCATTCAGAACGTGAGCCAGCAAGGGTTCACTGACGTCTCGTTCACTGTTCCGCTGACAGAACTTCGCAAGACGATCGAGGTCATGAAGGACCTGAAGGACCACCTGCGCTACAAGGAGATGACGACCGACGATCAGATCGGCACGGTCACGCTCGTGGGCGCCGGCATGAAATCCGAGCCGGGTGTCGCGGCCAAGATGTTCCGCGTGCTTGCGGCGGAGGGCATCAACCTGCAGATGATCGACACTTCGACGATTCGCATCACCGTGGTGATCGACCGCCGGGAGATTGAGCGGGCGGTCCGCGCGCTGCACGACGCCTTCGACCTGTCAAACGAAGCTGAGCGGAGGACCCATGTTTAGGGTCGCGGTGGTTGGAGCAACCGGTGCCGTCGGCGGCACCATGATGCGGGTCCTTGAAGAGCGGGGATTCCCCGTGAGCGAACTGCGCCCGCTGGCCTCCGAGCGCAGCAACGGCAAGGAGATCGACTACCTGGGCAAAACGTGTGTCGTCAGGACGCTGACCGAGGATGCGTTCGACGGGATCGACATCGCGCTCTTCAGCGCCGGCGGCGACCGGGCGCGCCAGTTCGCCCCGGCGGCAGTGGAGGCCGGAGCGGTCGTGGTGGACAACTCGTCCGCATTTCGCATGGATCCGAATGTTCCGCTCGTCGTGCCCGAGGTGAACGAGGCCGACATCGAACATCACCAGGGGATCATCGCGAACCCCAACTGCGTGGCCGCCCCGATGGTCGTCGCCCTGAACCCGATCGCCCAGGTGGCCGGCCTTGAGCGCGTGATCGTGTCGAGCTACCAGTCGGTGTCGGGAACCGGTGTTGCCGCCGTGCAGGAGCTGCTTGACCAGTCGCGTGGCTACCTGGCGGGCGACGAGCCGGATCCGAGCGTGTACCCGCACCCGATCGCGTTCAACGTGCTGCCGCACATCGACACCTTCGACGAGTCCGGCTACACCGGCGAGGAGCGCAAGGTCGCCGATGAGGCGCGAAAGATGCTCGGCCTGCCGGATCTGCGTGTCAGCGCCACCTGCGTGCGTGTGCCCGTGCTGCAGTCGCACTCTGCCTCGATCCAGATCGAGACCACGGAGAAGATCACCGCCGACCAGGTGCGCCAGCTGCTGATGGGCGCCCCCGGTGTGATCTTGCAGGACGAGCCGTCCAACAAGGTGTACCCGCTGCCGCGTTCGGCCACCGGCAACGACGAAGTGTTCGTCGGACGCATCCGTGAGGACGCGTCACATCCGAACGGCATCGTGCTGTGGTTCTCGAGCGACAACCTGCGGAAAGGAGCCGCCACCAACGCGGTTCAGATCGCGGAGTCGCTGGTCCAGCGCGGCTGGCTCTAGCGGTCCCCTTCGCCGTCGAACGGCGAGTGGTCGTGTGAGGGACTGGACAGGTCGATCTCGTCGAACGGGACCGCCCGTCCATCCTTCGCGACCATCCGGACCGGCAGTTCGACCTCGGTGCCGATGGCCGCGATGCACGCGCGGCACAGGCCGTCGCCATCTGGTGATGATGTCGCGGCGCCGTGCTGCGGGTCGATACTGCACAGACCCGCAAAGGGCTGAGTGGCGGGAAGATTCAGTCCGACGGACTCGGCCGCGTGCTCCAACGTGACCAGACACGCGTGAAGCTGCGGTCGAAGCCTGTCGACCTCGTCGGCGGTGGCCGCGCGAGCAAGCGTCGCGTCGATGAAGACATGTTCCATCACAACGGCGTCCACTTCGCGCCGGGCCGCCGAGGGAAGGTCGTCGCGGCGCGTGAGCACGGCGGTGCGCGCCCGGAGGGCGTCGAGCAGCACCTGCAGCTGGGTGCGGGCGTCGACCATGGCCAGGCGGTTTGGGCGGGTCAGTCGGCGGTTGCCCCATGCAACCGACACCATGCCGCCGAACATCGCAAGGATGAGGAGCGCGACAGAAGCGCGAATATCAGCGAATTGGACTGCGGCGGTCACCGCGCACAACCATAGCCCGCGCTACAGCGCGGGTGTCCAGGATTGCATCGTCGCCGTCAGCGTCTGGGTCGTGAAGATCTCGTAGGAGCCCCGGCCCCGCTGCTTCGCCACGTACATCGCGCGGTCGGCACGCTCCACCATGTCCGTCAGCTCGTTGCCGTCGTCAAAGGCGATGCCGATGCTCGCGCCGACGCTGGCGGCAGCCACGATGACGGCGCCAGCCTTGCGGGTGAACGAGCCGACCCTGGTCCAGACGCTCACCGCGAGGGTGCGCAGGTGCGGCAACTGGTAGTCGGGCAGCGCGATGATGAGCGGCTCCGGCTTGAGGTCGCGCATGACGGTGCGGCGCGCGATGCCTTGCAGCGCGACGCTGCCTCGATGGAAGCGCGCGAGCGTGCGATCTGGCGCGGGGTCGATGCCGTGCTGTATCCG
>CALMXK010000001.1 GCA_937871165.1 uncultured Actinomycetes bacterium | reverse complement strand
CGAGATCTACTCTAGATCGCTCGTCGGCAGCGTCAGATGTGTATAAGAGACAGACCTTGGCGACCGCAGCGCCGATCAGCAGGATCGCGCTGACTCGGTCGTGGGTCGGTACCGGCAAGGCGGCGAGCGTGCCCGGCGTCAGGTACGAACCGGTCTTCCGAATGGCCGGAATCACGTCGTGCGTGACCCAGCGCTTGAAGCGCTTGGCTTCGGCCTTGCGACTGCCGAGGATCAGCGCGTACAGGCCGGGTTCGTTGACGGTGGTCATGTCCTGATCACCGCCAGGGGTGTGAACTGAACTCACCCCCTTCTCGTCGGCGTCGAGGCGTTCGAGCGCCTTGCGATCCAGCTGCAAGGATGCCAAGACATCGGCAGCGACGAACCACGGCTGACCCTGGTCGTCGGTGACAACGCGGAGCGATTGCCCTTCAAAGCTGAAGGGCGCGAGTTGCGTACTCATGGACTCAGTCCTCGGAGATGGTGGTCAGGCGGAAGGTCGGCTTGCCCGGCTTCACGGTGCGGGCGGCGGCGAACTGATCGCGAAGCGTCGGCGGCCAGTTGTTGAACCGCGATTCGCTGACGGCGTAATCGACGTCGATGAAGTCCTCGACCTTTTCGCCGGCAGCGGCGATGCGCTGGGCGATGGCGGCGAGCTTGGTTTGGTCCCAGGACACGCGCTTGGGCACGTCGACGGTGATGCGGATGCCGCCGTCGTCGATGTGCACCGTGCCGAAGTCCTTGCCGGCGTCGGCGCGCGCCGACTGGATGCGTTCGGCGTAGCTGCGGTCCAGCGCCGCATCGACTTTGGCGCGTTGCTGCTTGTGCCAGCCGAGGAGTTCGTCCAAGTTGCGGACGATCTCGGCGAGTTGCGTTGCCGGCAGCGCAGCCAGGTCGGCGACGCTGAGTGCGGTGAGGCGGTCGGGGAGAACGGTGAGGGCAGTCATGGCTGTCGTCCTCACTGGTACGCACGAGCGAAGGTCGAGTAGCGCGAGACGCGTCGCTCGAAGGCTTCGATTTCGGAGATCAGGTAGGTGACGCGCGCGCCGAGCTTGCAGAAGACGGGGCCAAGCTGTTCCTGGCGCCAGCGGCGCAGGGTTTTGACGGAGAGCCCCCAGCGGGCGGCGAGCTCGTTCTCGTCAAGGGCGATGCGTGCTGTCCTGCTTTGAGTTGCCTGATGCGCGTTCCGGCCGGATCGTGTGGAAGGGAATTGGGTCTGCATTGCGGTGTGCCTCCTTGATGAATTGGGCACGTCGCAGTCTCCACACAGGTTTATGGCCCGTGTGTGGTTCGATTTATGGACGCTTTTATGGGTTGCGCCGGACGCTGTACTTGCCGCGACTGACCGAGCGGATCACGTCCTCGCGGGCAGCCTTGCTGTCGAAGGCGTCATCGAAGGACTGGTAACCGGTGGCGACGCTGGTTGCGCTATTGACCTCAGCCCAGGACATCACTGGTGGTGGACTGCCGGGGCTGCCCCACATCTGTTTGATGATCTTGGCGCGCACGACCGACAGCTCGCGCGACTCAGAGAAGTGCGGGAGCTTGAGACGCTCGCCACGGAGGAACTGCTCCGGCTCCTCTTCGCCGATGGCGGAGACGTATCCCCGCAAGACGCGGTCCAACGCATCAGCAGCGAATTCGTCTTTGCCATCGACCACGCGGACAAACTCTTCGAGTGTGCGCATCACGTGGTCACGGGGCAGCGAGGCAGGCGAGTGCCTTGCCCGCAGGACTACGCCGCCACGCGGCCAGACCGCATCGGCGAGAGCGGCATTGGTCGTGCTCTGCGGCGCACGCGCCCATGCGCGCCCGACAAACACCGGCGCAAAGTCGTGCGTTCTGGCGATGCGCCGGGCACCGAGGTGCCAAAGGTGATCTGAGGTGCGGTGGGGCTTGGTGGAACGATGGCGATCCTCGATGCCGATCAGCGTCGCCAGATCTGCGAGCCACGATTCCACCTGGATGGAATACAGCGCGATGTCCGCCAGCGGTTGGATAACGGTTCGAGCATTCTGCGGACTGCGGTAGCGGTAGCAACCGACGTCCTCATCAACCTCGACTTCGACCTCATGTTCGGAATCGAGTAACGGCACCATTACATGAGTGAGGTGGCCTGCGGTCGCGATCCACCGGCGCTGGAGGAAGAGCTTGAAGTCTCGCCCGAGGCTTGCGGCCAAGACCGGCTTGTCGACGCGCGGCAGGTTGTCGAGCGCGAGGAAGTAGCTCAGATGCGCTGACATCCGCCGTCGTCCTCAGAACTGGCTCAGCACGCCCAACTTGATGAGCTGTTCCAGCACGCGCTTGCGGTCGTCCTCCGTCCTGCTCTTGTCGTTTAGGCCATTCGGCGCGGTGATCTGGACAGCGACGTTGTGTGCCTTGCGGTGCGGTTGCTTGGCCATGCGCATCACCAGCTTCACCTGCACGATGGAATACTGGCTCAAGTCGTCCGCACCGTAGTCGTCGTAGGCCACCTGATAAATGCTCCGGCCGTCGCGCCGGTCGCGGGTGATTTCCATCTTGCTGGCCAGTTGCTGGACGACTGGACGGCCACCGACTTCCGACTGTTGTTCGAACGGCCGGGCAACCTTGATTTGCAGAATCGAAATGCTTTCGACGCCTGCAACCCTGTCTCTTATACACATCTGACGCTGCCGACGAGCGATCTAGTGTAGATCTCGGTGGTCGCCGTAT